>CAZWPW010000256.1:0-1559 GCA_964635525.1 uncultured Bacteroidaceae bacterium | reverse complement strand
TCATCATATCAAGCACGGCACACGCGCAAGAAGAAGACACCGTGGCACTGAACCTCCAACAAACTATGACCTTGGCGCCCGGGCCGGAAGACTTCACCAAACCGCTGGCCGACTCATTGTACACAGCGCAACGATTCCAGGCGGCAGCCGACGTCTATGAACATCTTTTGGAACAAAACGGTCCCTCCCCGGAGGTGCAATACAACCTCGGAAACGCATATTACCGCCTTGGAATGTACGCCAAGGCCATACTCAACTATGAACGTGCCTTGCTCTTCTCGCCATCTGACGCCGACATAAAGGCGAACCTCGCGCTGGCATATTCGAAAACCGTCGACAAGAGCGAAGACGAAAGCAAGATGTTTTACACCCGGTGGTTCGAAGGTTTCAAAAACCTTGCCTCATCCGATGCATGGGCAACAACGGCCATTGTGGCATTCATAATCTTCCTCCTTGCCCTGTCATTGTACATCTGGAGCCAAAAAACCATACTCAAGAAAGCAGGATTCTACACCGCAGTAACGGCATTGTTCGTGGCAGTGGTTTCGAACGTATGCGCCTTCTCGCAGCGAAACACCATAAAAACGCAAGCAAAGGCAATAATCATGACGCCAAGCATACCAGTCAAAAGCACCCCAAGCGAAAACGGGACAACACTCTTCATAATACACGAAGGATGCAAAGTCAACGTCAACGACAGCTCAATGAAAGAGTGGGCAGAAATCTCGATAGGCGATGACAAAGCCGGGTGGATACCGAAAGACGCCCTCGAAATGATTTGACACCCGACGCGCCGCCATGCTTGAAGAAATACTGAACCTCGACACCTCTATCCTGCTGGCAATCAACTCGGCAGGCACACCTTTCCTCGACAGTTTCATGTGGAATTACTCCAAAACCGTCGTATGGATACCATTGTTGGCCGCCCTCATCTACGTCGTCGTACGCAGCAACAAGCCGAAAGACGCCGCCCTCGTCCTGATTTTCCTCGCCCTGGCGTTCGTGATGGCCGACCAATTGTCGTCAAGCGTCTTCAAGCCGATCTTCCAACGGTTGCGCCCGACGCACGAGCCGGCACTGGCCGACCTCATACGCACCGTGAACGACTACTGCGGAGGCAGGTACGGATTCGTCTCAGGGCACGCCGCAAACTCCTTCGCCGCCGTGACCTTCTGCGCCATGCTCATCAGGTCATGGAAATTAACCGCAACCTTGTGCGCATGGGCAATTGTTAACGCACTGTCAAGGGTTTACCTCGGAGTGCATTACCCCGGCGACATCATCTGCGGAGCACTCACAGGCATCGCGTCAGGCGCAGCGGCATACGCCTTGCTATCGGCAGCAGCGAAGAAAACAAAAAGCCAACTCCTCCAAACCACCTACAAGCCTCTGCCATTGGCAAATGCGGTGCTGGCAATCACACTCGCCGCGCTGCTCGCAATGGCAATACCGGGAATATATCTCTGAAAAAAGACATAAATAATGCCGCAATGCTTGCATCTTAAGCAAACAAAGCGTATTTTTAATGCGGAAAGCTAATCCTTTATTAATAATTCAAA
>CAZWPW010000255.1:0-1587 GCA_964635525.1 uncultured Bacteroidaceae bacterium | reverse complement strand
CTTCCATCAATGAACTGATTAGATATAGGTCTTTGTTTTCTTCCGGGATAAGCGCGCCATTCCCCCATGAACCGCCAAAATTCATGTCAAGCTCGTGGCATAAGCGTTGCATCTGGTTAGTTATGCTTACATTTATGCCGTATCTGTTCCATGCCGGCACGTTGTTCCTCAACCTTGACGCTTTCGCATACGCCCACAACTTTTCATGCGAAAGAGAAGAAGGTATTGTTTTATACTTCACCTCGCTCCAATATTCATAATCCTCATTGATGCGTTCTACCAACAGCAGTATGTCGCTGTCTGAACAGGACGACAAGTCGATATAGGCTTTCACCAAATCTGCCTTTGTCAATTTAGGAGGACTTTCTATCATTTTCTTGACGCTTTGGAGTATGGGTACAAATATGCCAATTAGTTCCAATGTTTGCAACATTGGAACTAATTGGCATCTGTGGCGGGCAAGACCAAAAGGCGAATGCGACACCGGAAGAGCCTTAAATATGGTTTGCCCCGGCACAATCTATATGAATAATTCATATCTTAGCACCGCTTGATTCTACCCAACTGAGACAGGCGCTGATTGTTAAACGGAATGAAAACAAACATCTATTATAACTATTCAAAATGACAACGAAATTAAATGCCAGGTTAATGCTCGGGCTTGCTACGGCCATGCTTGCCGCCTCGTGCGTGGATGACGGGAATGATGATGTATCAGTCTACCAAGCCATAGCCTCCGCGTACGTGGCAGACGAAAGCAACTATTATTTCGAACTTGACAATGGCGAGACACTCTCGACGGCCACGTATGTCAATCCGAACTTGGTGGCCGACAGCAGCCGCGTCTACATTAGATACACCATTGACGAGAAGCCCTCAGACAGCTACGACTACTTCATCACTCTTCTCGCCATAGACACGCTCACTACAATCAACGCAACCATCATCAACGACACTATACCCGACAGCCTCGGAATAGATGCCATAGGGGTGAACAGCGGATACCTCACGAGCAAATGGCTGAACCTGGAAATAGCTATGCCCGGCTACTACTCCGAACACACGCTTAACCTCGTCAAGTCGACACTTGCACCCGACACCACTGACATGATTGAGGTAGAGCTACGCCATGCTGTCGACGGAGATTATTACGGCTACCTCGGCACAATAGTTTGTTTCGATATTTCCAACTTGGCCAGCGCATACCCCGGAAAGCAAGGGTTGAACATGAAGTTCACTAACCTTGATGGCAAAACCGAGGAAATGAGCTTCGAATTCCTCTACCAAGACTCAACCGAATAAGCTGCGCCGCCAGCATGCACCCGCCAAGGGAGAAGTTGGCGATTAGATAAAATCCAGTGCCCGTCAGCTTGCTTGCTGCCGGGCACTGGATTTATGACAAGTATGCAGGTCAATATGCAAAGAGCGGGAAGGCTTTCATCCTGTCATTCACCCGCTGCCTTACTGATGCTATAACGCTTTCGTCATCGACGTTTGAAAGGACAGTTTCTATCATTTCAGCTATCTCTTCCATCAAATCCTCCTTGGCCCCGCGAGTGGCGATAGCCGGGGTACCGAGCCGGCTGC
>CAZWPW010000254.1:0-1633 GCA_964635525.1 uncultured Bacteroidaceae bacterium | reverse complement strand
GGTTATTTCACCATCCCAAAGCAGCCCGGGCTGCAACCACCGCAACAGCAGTGGGCTACAGCCCGGGCAAATGACAATAAACGGAGTGCCTTATCAGCCTTCAACAGCCGCCTGCGCCGCAGCAAGTCGTGCTATAGGCACCCTGAAGGGAGAACACGAAACATAGTCCAAGCCTACCTTGTGGCAGAACTTCACTGACGAGGGCTCGCCGCCATGCTCGCCGCAAATGCCGCATTTGAGTTCCGGCCTCACGGCGCGTCCTTTTTCCGTTGCCATTCTTATCAACTGCCCTACGCCGTTCTGGTCAAGTACTTGGAATGGATCGACTTTGAGTATCTTCTTTTCGAGGTATATCGGCAAGAACGATGCTATGTCGTCACGCGAATACCCGAATGTCATCTGTGTCAGGTCGTTAGTTCCGAACGAGAAGAACTCGGCGCTCGAGGCAATCCTGTTGGCGGTCAATGCAGCACGCGGTATCTCGATCATCGTGCCCACCTTGAAGTCGATACTGTCGTTCATCTCTTCGAAGACACGCTTCGCTTCAGCCCTGATTACATCTTCCTGCTGCTTGAACTCATGCAGGATACCTGTCAAAGGCACCATGATTTCCGGGAAAGTCTCGACGCCTTCGGCTTTCAGTTCCAAGGCAGCCGTCAAGATAGCACGAGTCTGCATCTCGGTGATTTCAGGATAGGTGTTGCCCAAACGGCAGCCGCGATGGCCAAGCATCGGGTTCTGCTCGTGCAGCTCCTCGACACGGCGCTTGATGTAGGTTATTGAAACGCCCATAGCCTCGGCCATCTCCTCCTGGCCTTTGTTGTCGTGCGGTACGAACTCATGCAACGGCGGATCCAAAAGCCTCACTGTCACCGGGTAACCCGCCATAGCGCGGAAGATGCCCTTGAAGTCCTCTTTCTGGTACGGCATTATCTTTGCAAGCGCGTTTTTCCTCTCCTCGGAATCCTTTGCCAGAATCATCTCGCGCATTGCCTTGATCTTCTCTCCTTCGAAGAACATGTGCTCGGTGCGGCAGAGGCCAATGCCCACGGCACCGAAGTCCCTTGCCACCTTGGCATCATGCGGAGTGTCTGCATTGGTGCGGACTTTGAGCTTGGTGTACTTGTCGGCAAGGCTCATCAGTTCAGCGAAATCGCCGCTCAGCTCAGCAGCTTTGGTAGGAACCTGCCCGGCATAGACGTTTCCAGTTGTTCCGTTTATAGAGATGTAATCGCCTTCCTTCAACAAGACACCATCTACCGTTACCGTGCGTGCCTTGTAGTCGATGTTCAGCGCGCCGGCACCCGAGACGCAGCACTTGCCCATGCCACGTGCTACTACGGCAGCGTGCGATGTCATCCCGCCGCGTGCAGTCAATATGCCTTGTGCGGCTTGCATGCCGGCCAAGTCCTCGGGCGATGTCTCCAACCTAACCAGAACGACCTTCTTGCCAGCTTCAGCCCACTTGGCAGCATCATCGGCGAAGAACACTATTTGCCCCGTAGCAGCGCCTGACGATGCCGGCAGGCCGCGCGTTATTGCTTTCGACTTGCTCAATGCATCCTTGTCAAATACCGGATGCAGCAGCTCGTCAAGCTTGTTAGGTTCGCAACGCAGCAACGCTGTTTTTTCG
>CAZWPW010000253.1:0-1640 GCA_964635525.1 uncultured Bacteroidaceae bacterium | reverse complement strand
GAGCGAATTTGGGCAAGAAGATGAAGAGGAAGGCGACGGCGGGTCAGGCATTGACTCTGCAGCATCGCTGGCATCGAAAGTCATCGTGCGCGGCCTCGAAGTGGAGCTTCAGCTTGAGGCAGGCACGCAGGTCAGCGTCTATTCCATAAGCGGTCAACTTGTGTTGAAGACCACAGCATCGCGCTTCACTTTGCCGTCGGCCGGGATATACATCATCACTGCAAACGGCGAAGCAATCAAAGTGGCAGCGCATTAAGCGTCAGCCGTACAATGAACTATCGCGCCAAGGCAGGTCAATCCCGCCTTGGCGCGATTGCTTTAAGTCCCCGCTGCCATTGCTTGGTTTTTGCCTCTGCATTGTGCCGAATCAATCATTTGTTTTACATTTGTGCAGTTTTAACAGGCAATAACATCATTATCAAACCAATTTCATACATGCCATGAAAAGAGACGATGCAATATTCAACATCATTGAGCGTGAGCACCAGCGCCAACTGAAGGGCATGGAGCTTATCGCGTCTGAAAACTTCGTGAGCGAGCAAGTCATGCAGGCCATGGGGTCGTACCTGACCAACAAGTACGCTGAGGGATACCCGGGCAAACGCTACTATGGCGGTTGCGAAGTGGTTGACGAGAGCGAGCAGGTGGCCATTGACCGCATCAAGCAAGTATTCGGGGCGGAGTGGGCCAATGTCCAGCCGCACTCCGGGGCGCAGGCCAATGCGGCCGTGCTTCTGGCTGTCCTCAACCCGGGTGACAAGTTCATGGGCCTTAACCTCGCCCATGGCGGACACTTGTCGCACGGCTCTCCTGTGAACAGCTCGGGGATTCTTTACCAACCCTGCGAATACAATTTAAACAAGGACACTGGGCGCGTCGATTATGACCAGATGGAGGAAACCGCACTCCGTGAACGTCCCAAGCTGATTATCGGAGGCGGGTCGGCATACTCACGCGAGTGGGACTACGAAAGGATGCGGGCAATAGCCGACCAAGTAGGGGCTTTGCTGATGGTAGATATGGCCCATCCCGCCGGACTGATAGCCGCAGGGCTGTTGGACAATCCTCTGAAGCATGCGCACATCGTAACCTCGACGACACACAAGACCTTGCGCGGGCCGCGCGGGGGCATTATCCTCATGGGCAAGGACTTCCCCAATCCGTGGGGCAAGAAAACACCTAAGGGGGAAATCAAGATGATGTCGCAGCTGCTTGACTCTGCCGTCTTCCCCGGCACGCAGGGCGGTCCCCTTGAGCATGTCATAGCTGCAAAGGCCGTTGCCTTTGGAGAATGCCTGCAGCCAGAGTACAAGGAGTATCAGAGGCAGGTAATCAAGAACGCCCAAGCCCTTGCCGCAGCCTTGGTGAACCGGGGTTTCACTATAGTCTCGGGCGGCACTGACAACCATTCTATGCTTGTCGACTTGCGCGGCAAATATCCCGAGCTGACGGGCAAGGTGGCAGAAAAGGCTCTCGTCGCTGCCGACATAACGGTGAACAAGAACATGGTGCCTTTCGACAGCCGTTCGGCTTTCCAAACATCGGGCATACGCCTCGGTACTCCGGCTATCACCACTCGCGGGGCAAAGGAGGATTTGATGGAAGAGATAGCTGAAATGATAGAAACTGTCCTTTCAAAC
>CAZWPW010000252.1:0-1680 GCA_964635525.1 uncultured Bacteroidaceae bacterium | reverse complement strand
AGAGCGATGTCCTTCCTTTTGTCAGGAATCCCAAGGAACTCGACATCTGGTCAAACGATTATTTTGTCCAACTGGCGGATATGATGAAGTTCGGATAGTTGTTCTGTGTTCCGGGAGTATGCCGTAAAGAGTATATTTCTATGATAATTGAACAAATTGAATTATTTTTGCCTTGTCAATATTTCAGCGCACATGGGCACCGGGTAGAATGAAAAGGCAGAAGAAAATAAAATTACACAGGGAAGGCACGACCACCATTGTTTCCACTGTTCTACTGTTAGTGGGGGTCAATGCGTTAGCGTGCTGTTTCTCTCCTTACAAGATGGTTAATTACGCACTTCTTGTGCTGTCAGTCCTTCTTATTTCGTTGCTTGTGAATTTCTTCAGATGCCCGGTAAGGATTTTCGGCAAGCCCACCGACGGGGTCGTAGTAGCTCCTGCCGACGGGCGCATAGTAGTAGTTGAGGAGGTTGACGAGGGTGAGTATTTCCATGACCGCCGCATAATGGTTTCAATTTTCATGGGCATTTTGAATGTGCATGCCAATTGGTATCCGGTTGACGGGACAATAAAAAAGGTGTCGCACCAAAACGGCAAGTTCATGAAGGCTTGGCTGCCCAAAGCCAGCACCGACAACGAAAGGTCAATGATAGTCATGGAAACACCTGACGGCACGGAAGTCATGGCGCGGCAGATTGCCGGGGCCATGGCGCGGCGCATTGTCACTTACGCCCGCCCCGGTGAGGATTGCTACATTGACGAGCACCTTGGTTTCATCAAATTCGGCTCCCGGGTGGATGTCTACCTCCCTTTAGGAACGGAAATATGCGTCAAGCTCGGGCAGGAAACGATAGGCAACCAAACCGTCATAGCCAAGTTAGGCAAATCATAAGATGCAAAAGGTCAAACTTTTCACATTGCCGAACCTGTTGACTTCGCTCAACCTGTTCTTCGGGTGCTTGGCTTGCGTGCAGGCATTCGAGCAGAACTATTCCTGCTCGTTGCTATTCATAATAGCAAGCGCCGTGCTTGATTTCTTCGACGGCTTGGCGGCACGGGCCTTGGGGCAGTATTCAAGAGTAGGGCTTGAATTAGATTCGCTGGCCGACAACATAAGTTTCGGGCTGGCCCCGTCGCTTGTTGCCTTTTCTATATTCAATGAGATGGATTACCTCGGCTTTGCCGCTCCTTTGGCCGGGGTGTTGCCTTTCGCCGCTTTTGCCATATCAGTTTTTTCAGCGTTGCGGCTGGCCAAGTTCAATGTCGACGAGCGCCAAGCCACTTCATTCGTCGGCTTGCCTGTCCCCGCCAATGCCTTGTTATGGTCGTCAGCGGCATTTGCCTTCCATGACTTCATGGTCGTAATAAATCCGGCATGGCTGCTATGTGTCGTTGCTTTGTCGTGCTATCTTCTTATCAGTGAATTGCCGATGTTTTCGCTCAAGTTCACGAGCTTGGGGCTTGCCGGGAACAAAATCCGCTACTTGTTCATTGTCCTGTCCTTGTTAGCAATAGCAATCGCCGGCGCAGCGGGCATAAGTGTTTCAATCGGCCTGTACATCATCCTGTCGTTGTTAATGCACTTGACTTCCAAACATGATCCTGTTTAAGTTTTTAGGCTTGTTGGTGTTCCTCGCAATCTTTTTGGTAATGGTTGCGCTGATAGCTATTAACCTTATT
>CAZWPW010000251.1:0-1686 GCA_964635525.1 uncultured Bacteroidaceae bacterium | reverse complement strand
CTACGCTTTTCATTTACAAGAAGAAGACATAACGCCTCTTATTTTCAACATGTCTCGGAAAGAGTTGCCTCTATCCAAATGCAATAATAATGATTTTTGTCATACGTTTCCTTATTTTGGCGGAAATCAGCCGGATTTTCTATTCCCCGCAAATAATTGCTGCAATATTTGGTTTATAATATAAACCTCTTTATATTTGCATCGGATTGAATGTGGATGCGCGCGCTTCATTTTTTATTCCAGTTATAGTTTATATTATAAACCATTAGTCACTCGTCATTATGGAACAAAACAAGTTTACTGAGAAAGAGAGTTTGGAGCTTATTTCTCAAATGATCAGCCAAAGCAGGAACAACATGGAAGTAGGCAGCGGCAACATCATGCTTTATTATGGCTATCCTGCCCTCATACTGTCGTTGGCGGTATATTTGTTGCGTCATCTCACGCACAATGTTGCATGGGGCGCCCTATGGTTTCTGATGTTTTTGCCGTTTGTCTTGGTATACTTGGCGAAGAGGAAATCCCCACCCCGCGCCGTGACCCATGTCGACAAGGCCATTGGGAACACGTGGCGCATCATTGGGTCGCTTTTCTTGTTGAGCACTATTGTCATTGTTGCGGTCAGTCCGTTCACCGGAACCTGCTATTTCGTGCTTATGTTGCCCTTGTCTTTGCTGTATGCTAGCATTGGGATATCCATAACGGGCATCATGGCAGATTTCAAGCTGATGGCTTATGCACCTCTCGCGGGATTCGCGACTTCGAACTGCATGCTTGCCGTCCTCATCAACAACGGTGCGCTGGCAAATTGGTGGAACCTGCTTTTCGGCTTCTCTTTTTTGGTCATGATGATTATTCCCGGGCATGTTCTCAACCGCAAAATACGACAGGAAACATGCTCAAAGAACTGAACCCCATCATTCACTCCCAGCTGCGGCTTGCCATCATGACCTTGTTGGTTTCGGTGGAAGAGGCGGATTTCAGTTATCTGAAAGAGCAGACCAATGCCACGTCAGGAAACATCAGCGTGCAATTGGACAAATTGAGGAATGCCGGGTACATCAAGATAACGAAAGAGTTTGTCGGGAAAAAGACACGCACTTCATGCCGCCTGACAGACGAAGGGAGATTGGCTTTGGATGAATACGTCAAAACGTTGAAATCCTACTTGAAATTGTAGGATGACGGCCTGAACGCGCTACCGGCAGGGCAGGTGGATTCTACCCGCCCGCCCTGCCGGTTCGTTTATGCTTTTGGTTAGCAGCGCGCAAATACCGGGATTTGCATCAAAAGCCGGTTAATCCGCATTGGTTTTCTCATGATATACCTTGCTGATGATTTTCCAGCCTGCACCGTCCTTTACCAACGTGAACATATCGTCAAAACGGCTTTCACCGAACTTGGAGTCGATGCACACCACGGCCACATCCGCCGATACATGGCAAGCCGTTATTTCGTAGGAAGCAGGGTGCGGCCCCGTCTGGTCATAGTAATCGAACAAGGCTTGGATGGGGACAGAGATTAATTCCCCGTTTTCCGCATAAGACATGGTGGCCGTTTTTGCAAAAGCAGGCATGGCAACCTCCAATCTCCATAAATGCGGCATCAAACCGCTGCACGGTATGGCCGAGCTGCTCCGCCTCTTTGACAAACGCCTCCGTCATGGCAAAACTGTTGCCTTTCTTG
>CAZWPW010000250.1:0-1770 GCA_964635525.1 uncultured Bacteroidaceae bacterium | reverse complement strand
CTGCGGCAAGTCGCTTTGGCTATACTTGCGGGCATCGGTAACTGCTACCAACGAACCGTCCTTGGCAGTGATGATGCCCGGGATGCGATAGTATGATGACCCGTAGTCGCCTGGTGCCATGACAAGCACGCGCTTGAGAAGTATTTCACGGGTGGTTGCTGTATACGATACGTCAACACCATCAATGCTCTTCAGGGTGATGCCTATAACATTGCCTTCGGTTGCCGCGCTGTTAACATCGAAAGTCACCCAGAGGTAAACCGTGCCAATTGGCATTGAGCCGCTGAGGGTGCACTCCATCGTTTCCGACAATTGTGTGAAAGTGCCGAGCAATGTTTTGCCCGAGACATCGCGGGTGTCGAAACCCGAAGTGGAGGAGGCATATACCTTTATCGTATCGATGTCGCTGAGCGATGTCGTTGCGCTGAGGTCAAGAGACAGCGTGCCGAAGGTGTATTCTTCATTGCCGCTTGCTGTCACCACAGCTGCGACGGCCACCTCGTTCTTGTTGCCCCGCCCGGTATAGTTTGTGTCACCCGTGGCGGTTATCGAGGTGATGGTTTCTTCTCCCTCAACAGGGTAGCCATAGAGGGTTCCGTCATGTCCGTTGCCGCTGATGTCTGGAAGAGTAGTGCCGGAGATCTCGGCGAAATCGTAGGCTGCAATCAGGTCCTCGGTGTTACTGTCAACAGACGAGGTCATGTCGGCTGCAAGTTCTTCAGCAGTCAAAGCCTTGCTCCAGAAGCGCACGTTGGCGAGCTTGCCATTGAGCAAATAACTATAGGCTGAACTCGACTCATAATACGCCGCGCCAAAGCTAACATCATAGCCATTGGTCACCGACCACGTGCTAAGGGAATTCGTAGAGATGTTGCCTTGCACTCCGTCACGGTAGATGGCAACGTAATCATCTGTATGGCTGATAACCATTGCCAGATGCATCCATACGTTTGCCGCGCCTGTGCCTGTGTTGCACCAATCGGAAAAGATGTTACCACCGCCATCAGCTGCCGATTTAGGCGTGTTGACGGCATAGTACTGCGACGACGAGCCGCCTCCCCACATCTCGTAACCCGTGTTTTGCGTCGATTCACCCATGTGGCGACGAGAAACGAAACGCTGCCCATTGGACAATGCATTCACGTTGACCCAGCATGTGATAGTTAAATCGTCGTTCAGGCCAATGTCAAAATCCTCATGCGAGGGAATGACCACATACTGGTCCGTTCCGTTGAATTCGAGATAGGCATCCGGCTCCGTTACCTGGGCATTTGCCGCACCGAAAACAGCCATGAAGGACATCAAAAGAAAGTAAATTTTAAATCTCATCAGTACAATAATTTATTGGTTTGTTAAACATAAACGTACTACGCTACGAAGATAGCAATGTTTTGATTTACTATATATAAAACTTTCCCTTTTAATTTAAAGAATCGCGCCAGCAGTGCCATTTTATACAAAAAAAACGGACGGGCGAATGCCCGTCCGTCAAAACTAATGGTCATTTATATCGCTTTTTCACAATAGCTTACTTCTTGACGATTTGCACAACCTTCGTGTCTGCCTGGCTTTCAACTTTCATCAGGTACATGCCCTTGCCAAGACCGCCAAGGTCGAGAGTGCTTGCGCCTTCAGACATGTTGAACTTGCCAACCACAGCACCTGACACGCTGTAAACCGTAACGTTCGCGTCAGCGGGCAGCTCAACTGTGACGCTCGAGTCGAACAGCGTCGGGTAAACCTTCAACGCGTCGGCTAACGAACTTGACA
>CAZWPW010000249.1:0-1774 GCA_964635525.1 uncultured Bacteroidaceae bacterium | reverse complement strand
TCGTTCGAAGAATGCGCGATAGACAGAGATTTCTGGGCAAGGAGGCTTAATACTGCCCTCGAAGTGAGAAAAAGCATCGGCTTGGCATGCAACCCAAACAACAACATATTCAGGCTCGTTCACGGCGAAGGCGACAACCTGCCCGGGCTAATCGTTGACATTTTCGGCAAAACCGCAGTAATGCAAGCACATTCGCCAGGGATGCACCTTGCACGCAAAGACATAGCAGAAGCCCTTATAGAAACAATGGACGGCACGGTAGAGAACGTCTTCTACAAATCAGACACCACCCTGCCGCACAGAGGCAGCCTCGCCTTAGAAAACGAATTCATCATAGGCTGCAACAACGGCGACATTGCTGCCGAGAACGGGATGAAATTCCATATCGACTGGCTAAAAGGGCAGAAAACGGGCTTTTTCGTCGACCAAAGGGAAAACAGGTGCCTGTTGGAAAAATATTCCCAAGGCAGGCGCGTGCTTAACATGTTTTGCTACACTGGCAGCTTCTCGGCCTATGCCATGCGCGGCAGGGCGGAACTTGTCCATTCAGTCGACAGTTCAGCTAAAGCTGTAGAACTTGCCGAAAGCAACATTGAATTGAACTTCCCCGGCGACAGCAGGCACAAGGCCTTCGATGGCGACGCTTTCAAGTTCCTAAGCAACATGCCCGATGCTGCCTACGACCTCATCATCCTCGACCCTCCCGCTTTCGCCAAGCACAAAGGCGCGCTGCACAATGCCCTGCAAGGCTACAAGAGGCTCAACGCAAAAGCAATTACGAAAATCAAGCCTGGTGGAATCATATTCACCTTCTCATGCTCGCAAGTAGTCACAAAGGAGAATTTCCGCAACACCGTCTTCTCGGCATCTGCAATATCAAAGCGGAATGTGAGAATATTGCACCAATTGGTGCAGCCCGCCGATCATCCTGTCAACATATACCATCCAGAAGGCGAATATTTGAAAGGATTAGTGCTATATGTCGAGTAGATTTTAGTTAAAAAATCAAAATTATAACACAAAATGTAACAACACATTTGGATTTGCAATTATTACTGCTTACATTTGTCACGTATTTTTCATGGTATTAGATTAAAGGTTAATAAAGATTGTTTATCCGAGATGGATGGACAATCTTTTTTTATGCCTGTACAACATCCGAACCTGCTCTTGCAGAGGCAACTACTCATCCACCAAAATTCTTCAAACTAGTCCCACACCTGCCGGTTATGTTTAGTCATGGCTGATCACGCCGGAATCATTATCCTCATTGTTCAAATAACGTACTGCTGACGTGGATTTTTTCCCTATGTTGAAACGATAGGCAAATCCTATTGCCACCATATTTTTACCGTCATTGACAATGTTCGTCGCATTGAATTTTACTGCACTGTCATCTATTGTTCGAGTTTTATATACAGGATCTGCAAGGAAAAAACGGCACATTGCCGCAAAATCGAAATTCTTGTATTGATATTGTGCTCCGATAATAGAAAACTTTTCATTTGTTTTCATGAAAGTCCCTGACAGCTGCCAATCAACAATGTTGCCTATGTAAAAGACAGAGAGGTCTTTGTAATTGAAAGTCAATTGATAGACTAACGAATAAGAAACATTGGAAAAGGTTCCTGTCATATTGCTTGCAACACGGGTATAGTCAACTCCAGCATTCAATCTGGCCGTGAACCAGCTTTTTTTGAACGGATTGATAGTTTCCCCGGGCAGTATGCAATCTTACCTCGGATAGAATGTTATTTCTATTTTTACCCTAAAA
>CAZWPW010000248.1:0-1791 GCA_964635525.1 uncultured Bacteroidaceae bacterium | reverse complement strand
ATTGCTGCCGCGCTACCCTGCCCGTGACCGAACGGTCAACCTTGTTGGTCAGCCAATCCTTGCAGGCCACGGCCTCAAGGCGCAAAACACGCTCAAGATGCCCGGCAAGGTCAGAACTGCCATATACGGCATCCTCGTATTCCCTGACTTTGGTCGTGTCGCGCATTATCGTTTTGGGCGAACTGCCAAACATCTGATCAACGGCAAGGTCAAAGGGACGAACCCCGTCGGCTTGCTCGAAGACGAAACGCCCGTCGCCAGTGGTTTCCCCAACCACATACATCGGAGCACGCTCGCGTTCGGCAACCTTGCGGATATGCTCAACCGATTGCTCCTCAACGAGCAACCCCATGCGTTCCTGCGATTCGTTGGCTATTATCTCTTTGGCAGATAGGGTATTGTCACCGATTGGCAGCTTCGACATATCTATCTTGCCGCCGCAATCCTCGACAAGTTCCGAGAGGCAGTTGACATGGCCGGCCGACCCATGGTCATGGATGGAAACGATTGGGTTGGATTCTTCCTCGCACAACGCCCTGACTACATTGTAAGCGCGCTTTTGCATCTCGGCATTAGCCCGCTGCACTGCATTGAGCTCAATGCCGGAGCTGTAACGCCCCGTTTCAACCGACGAGACGGAACCGCCGCCCAACCCGATGCGGTAATTGTCACCGCCGAGGACTACAATCTTGTCGCCTTTCGAGGGCTTGCCTTTCAAGCAATCGCGCCGCGTGCCGCAGCCCACCCCGCCGGCGAGCATAATGACCTTGTCGTAGCCGTATGCCTCGCCGTTCTCCTGATGCTCGAAGGTCAGCACCGAACCGCAAATTAACGGTTGGCCGAACTTGTTGCCGAAATCCGAAGCGCCGTTTGATGCCTTTATCAGTATCTGTTCCGGGGTTTGGTACAGCCATTTCCTCGCCGGCAACACTGTTTCCCAGCCGCGCCCGGCCTCGTTCCTCGGGTAGGAAGTCATGTAAACCGCCGTTCCCGCCAACGGAATGGAGCCGCGCCCGCCGCTCATGCGATCCCTGATCTCGCCGCCGGTGCCTGTCGATGCGCCATTGAAAGGCTCGACGGTAGTTGGGAAATTGTGCGTCTCGGCTTTCAGCGAAATGACCGATTCGACTTCCTTTACCTTGAAATAGCCGGGACCGGAATGGCTGGCGGGGGCAAACTGCTCAACCACAGGGCCCGAGCAAAAGGCAACATTGTCTTTGTAGGCCGAAATAACCCTGTTCGGGTTTTGCCGGGTCGTCTTCTTTATCATTTCAAACAGAGTGGATTCCATCTCCTTGCCGTCAATGACGAATGTGCCGGAGAAGATCTTGTGCCGGCAATGCTCCGAGTTGATCTGCGCGAAGCCGAAAACCTCAGAATCAGTCAGTTTCCTGCCTGCTTCTTGTTCTACCTTTTTCAAGTAAGATATCTCATCTTCCGACAATGCCAAACCCTCTTGCTCGTTGTAAGCTTCCAAGTCGTCGACATAAACTATCGCCCCGGGCTTGCGGTCGGTAGTGAAAACATCCTGGTCCAGAACGTCATACAATTGTTGCAGCATTGGGTCATAGTCTGAATCCCCGCCTCCGCAAGGGAAATATTCCTCTATGCGGGCGATGCCTGCAATGCCCATGTTCTGGGTAATCTCAACGGCGTTCGTGCTCCAAGGGGTTACCATCTCCTTGCGCGGGCCGGTGAAATGCCCCGGAACACTTTCTGCTGCGACCTGTTCAGCCCCGCCGAACAACCATTTTAGCTTGCCCAAGTCGGCGTCCGTCAAAGCACGATGCG
>CAZWPW010000247.1:0-1853 GCA_964635525.1 uncultured Bacteroidaceae bacterium | reverse complement strand
CCGTATGGCTGTACGCCAAGAATAATGGATACACGCTTCTGACAGGTGATGCCAAACTCAGAAATTCCGCTCAGAACTCCGGGGTTACCGTCTGCGGCATCCTCCGCATATTTGACATGCTGGTGGATGAGTTCAAGATTATTCCGCCGGAAGTGGGAGCAGAACGTCTTGAACTGCTCTATAAAATCAACAACAGGCTTCCTTCCCGTGAAATAGAAAGCCGAGTAAAAAAATGGAAGTGACCTTCCCTAAAACATGTTGTCACTTTCAGAGTAATTTCAGGGAAGGTCATCCGTTTCACGGCAATTATTTGGACTTTCAAACAAAAACCTTTAGTTTAGGGGCATAAATCTGTAGCATGTTGCAGAAATATTCCCCTAAACTATGGTTTTTAATAGACAATACTATTTGGAGCAGTTGTCCCGGGCTGATGGCAACGGGATGATAAAGATCATTACCGGCATACGCCGTTGCGGGAAATCATACCTCTTGTTTAAGCTGTTCTATCAGCATTTGCTCGATAACGGGGTTGACGAAAGCCATATCATCAAGGTAAACCTCGAGGATCGCAGGAACAAGAAACTACGCGACCCGGATGCCCTTTTGCAGCATATCGACGAGAGGATGTCAGGCAAAGGCAAATATTATATCCTCCTTGACGAGGTGCAGATGGCAAAAGAGTTCGAAGACGTGCTTAACTCTTACCTGAACGTCCCCAACGCCGAAGTATATGCTACTGGCTCCAACGCCAAGTTCCTGTCAAAGGATATCATTACTGAGTTCCGTGGCCGGGGATGGGAGATACGCGTGCACCCTCTGAGTTTCGCTGAATACTACGAGGTTGTCGGAGGAGAAAAAGGCGAGGCCTTGGAGATGTTCTACCGGTATGGCGGGCTGCCTGCCGTGGCGCAGATAGAACGTGCTGAGGACAAGCAGAATTATCTCCGCGAGATATTCGAAACGGTATATTTGAGGGATGTCATCGAACGCAACAACCTGAAGAATGCGGGGGGAATGCGCGAGCTGTCAAGAATCCTTGCCTCGGGAATAGGCGCAAGCACCAATGTGAGACGAATATCCAACACTTTCCAATCGGTTGCAGGCATTGATATCAAACCCTCCACCATTGCAAAATACATTGACTGCCTGCAAGACTCTTTCTGCATCAGCGAAGCACTCAGATATGACGTCAAGGGCAGAAGGTATGTTGGTACAGAGACAAAGTATTATTTCGAGGACATGGGGATAAGGAATGCCGTGCTGGATTTCAGGCAGCTTGAGCCTACTCATGCCATGGAAAACGTAATCTACAACGAACTGCGCAAAAATGGCTTTTCCGTAGATATCGGCATGGTAGAAAGCCATAAACGTGATGAAAGCGGCAAGGCCAAAAGGCGAAAGCTCGAAATAGATTTTGTAGTCAACCGCCACGATGAACGCCTCTACATCCAATCTGCATACGCCTTATCGTCAATGGAGAAAATTGCCCAAGAGCAAGATTCGCTTTTGCAACTCTCTGATGGCTTCCGCAAGGTCATTATAGCAGGCGATCGCTACACTTCAGGCTATAACGAGGCTGGCATTCTCGTGCTTAGCCTGTATGACTTCCTCCTTGGGAAAACTGACCTGTGGAAAGAATAGTGACAATGGCTCTATTCAACTATGCCGTACCCTTCCCCGCCTGGAAACTAACTTGACGTAGGGCAGAAGGATGACGTTCATGAGCAGGGCATAGATGATTGCGGGGATGGCCATCGTCTCGTCGTTGAAAATAAAGGGGCTGCCGGCTATGGCTATGGCTTGGGCGGCGTTCTGCATCCCTATCTCGATAACGATAGTGCGGCGTTGCGCCC
>CAZWPW010000246.1:0-1856 GCA_964635525.1 uncultured Bacteroidaceae bacterium | reverse complement strand
ATCGAGGGATTTCAATTTAGCCTTGAACATCATCTGCAACCGTTGTTCGGCTGGGATGGAAGAAACAATATACTCGTATTTCCCACGATAAATTTGCCCTGTGCGGTCTATACGCCCGCGCATCTGCACTTCATCGTTGATGTCTTGCTGGAACTGGGCAAAGACCATTACACGCTGACGCTGGTCGGCAAATTTAGGCGAGGAGTGAAGCGAGATGCCCGTGCTGCCTGACTTGTTTATCATCAGTACGTCTATCTTCCCGTTGTTGAAGTCTCTCGCAGCTGCTTTTTTGTCTTTGTCAGTCCGCTTGCGTACTACATATTTCCCGTCTGCGTTTCTTGTAAGCTCCGTCTCTCTACCGGTTATTTCCCCTACGCTATATCCGGCATCCTCAATCTTCATCTTGATTGCGTCCATCGGACTTATGGGGAGATTGGCGGATAAGTGAATGATGCTGTTGCGTATCTCGAGGTACCTTGCCTGACCTTCAGGTGGCAATTCAGCCAGTTTGAAACTATTCCCAGTCGTTTGGTTGTCGGCATCTGTTACCTGATAACGCATCACACCATCCAGTGCTTTGAGTAACGTCAACGAGATATTCGGGATTTTCTCCATAGGCGTGTCCTTGGGTGCCTCTTCCAAAAATCCCTCCATCGTATTGGTGAACGAGATTACAGGTTTGAAGCCGTGCTGCAAATTCCATATTACACGGTCAGCCACGGCATCGGCTTTCACAGCAAACAACAGTTGATTGACAAGATTGTACATCTTGCTTGCAAACGGCGTGTTCTTGACACCCATTGCTTCAGTGCCACGTTTCAGTTTCGAATATGAGCCTTGTTCGGCTAAGTCATCCGACATTTGACTTACAATAGGCTTGATATAGTCGTCTTGGAATGCACGGATGGAATTAAAGATGTTGGCGACCTCATCAAATTGTTCACGCTGCACTTTGTCAGCTTCCTCGGTTACAGGCAGCCAGTCAATGTTTACGCCTTTGAAATCACGCTCACGACGTATCATCTGGCCACTTTGCACGAGTTGTTTGGACATGATTTCCTGCAAGGTCACGCCACCTCTTGCAACGGCTTCTATCATTTCCTGCGGTTTCATGCCGGACTCCGATAAAGCGGTTTTCATGGCATACAGGGGCATATTGTCCGGTCGTTTGGCAAACGTGGCAGAAAGGAATGTCACACCGGCTATTTTAGGCATGAGGTATTGCATGTACATTGCACCTCCACCTTGACCGCCTACGGTATGGCTCTCGTCAAGTATCAGGTAGTTGCCATTGGCAAGAGCCTGTATTACGTCCCTGCGTTTTTGTCCGGTCACATCTCCCGCTGGAACATTGCCTTTATAAGATTTGCTCTTCTCTGTGATTTCATCGCCCTTGGCTTCGTATGCCTTGGTGCCGTTCTGAATTTGGCTGTATGTTGTAATCGCATAGTCATATTCATCAGGCAATGTTCCATTTTGCATGATGTAATCAAATACACGCTTAACCTCTTTCTTCGTGGGAAGTTTGTACACGACATTCCCATCTGCGTCTGTTATCACAGCGTCATCGTTTGATGCAATGATAAACGGACGCAAATCACCACTGCCTATATCGCAAAGGTCCCGATAGTTATCTGCGAACAGGGCAGGTTTCTGCGTAAAGTATATTGGCTTTTTGCCTTGTCTTACGGCATAACGTATAAGGGCTGCTCCTTGACGGCCTTTGCCTACGCCGGTCATATCACCGATGATAAATCCGTTTCCCTTGCCCATCTGGTTTATGGCAAGTGCTACGCTGTCTATCTGCTCGGCTGCAAGATAGGAGAAAAGCTCCTCCTTGCTTGAATAGCCCAAAC
>CAZWPW010000245.1:0-1876 GCA_964635525.1 uncultured Bacteroidaceae bacterium | reverse complement strand
CGATGAAGAAAAGATTTATGTCGGTTCGTACGAGGAGTTCGGCTATTTTGAACCCGATGCTTGTGGCGATTGGATTTATCATTCGCTTAAAGAGCAAGTCGATGGCTTTACTTTCCACAACGATGAGATATGGTCGATATGTACGGTCGATGATAAGATTGTATTCAGGTCTTTCAATTCCTTGTTTTATTACGACGGCCATTCAGTGACAGGCGTGCGTATGAATGGCCGTTTGATTCTCAATATGTTTTTAGTCAACGGCGTTTGTTATTCGCAAGTTATGGGAGGCGGCTTGGCTGTGCTGAAAGATGGCGAGGTCACTGAAATGTTTCCGCGAAGCAAATTTGGAGGCGACGAAGTGCGTGTCGGTACCCCGTATGGAGATGACGGTATGTTGCTGTTCTTGCGATCTGGTGCTATTTCTGTGCTGGAGGGAAATACGGTTCGCCAGTGGAGTGTGGAGGCCGAAGCCAAATTGAAGCGGCATGTAGTCAATCGTGTGACAGCAACGAAAGACGGCAACTACGTTGTGGGCACTATATCTAACGGCATTTATGCTTTCGACCATGACGGCCGCTTGTTGTGGCAGGTCAATACAGACAACGGCCTGCAAAACAACACGGTACTCGGGCTGTATTGCGATGTCGACAACAACATATGGGCTGTGCTCGACGATGGAATAGCCTACATTCAAAGCAATTCTCAGGTATACTATTATCACCCCAGCTATCGTAATATAGGCATGGTGTACGATGTGCTGGTGAAAGACAATGAAGCCTATATCGCCTCCAATCAGGGATTGTATTACGCTCAAAACGGGCGTGTAGAGCTGATACCCGGACTGGAAGAGCAAACGTGGTTTGTCGATGAGTTCGACGGTCAGATATTTTGCGGACACAACAAAGGCACTTTCCTGCTTTCGGGGCGGAATGCCGTTCTTTCGTCTCAAGTTGGCACTATGTGCATGAAGGAAATCGACGACGGGAAAGGGGATCACTATCTGTTGGGAGGTACCTATTCTTTACTTGATCTTTATGCTAAAACGGTGTCCGGACAGTGGCATTATGCCCGCCAGTTGCGAAACTTCAGCCACATGGTATGGAATATTGAGACCGATCATCAGGGCAACATCTGGATAGAGCATTGGCAGAAAGGCCTGTATCGCTTCCGCATCAATGCGGACATGACTGCAGTTGAAGATGTACAACAATATAACTCGTTGGGCAATGTGTACGACAGCCACTTCACCCTCTTTAAAATCAATGGTCGGGTGGTATTTTCCAATGGTGAAGCCTTCTACACCTACGAAGACATGAACGATTCCATTGTGCCCTATGAACCCATGAATGAACAGTTGTCCGAGCTGACTGATGTTCATTCAGTGACGCACGTTGCCAACGGTTATTATTGGTTTGTAAGCAGTCACATGGCTTATTTAGTTTATAGCAAGGGCAATACGTTCCAAGTGATTCATCGCCTTCCTTTCTCATTGTTTGGCAAGGCCCTGATGGAAGAGCGGGCTACGGTGGCCTACGATGCCAAGCACGTTCGTTCATACTTGTGCCTGAACAATGCCATTGCCTATATCGACAATGACAGTAGCCGGCTGTATGTCAATCCCGTGCCCAAGAATGTATGGATTTCAGCCATGAAAACCACCGATGCCGACGGTTTGGAGACCCGGTTGGAAATGCGTCCCGGCAATGAGCTGGACTTTAAACAGAACTCTGTAAGTTTTTCGTTGGCCTATCCGGCTTACGACAATTATACTTACCGCGTGCGCTATCGCTTAGATGGGTTTGACGATCGTTGGGTGGGGGGCGGCCGCGAACTGACGATGCAATATGCCCGCTTGCCGTTCGGCTACTATACCTTC
>CAZWPW010000244.1:0-1880 GCA_964635525.1 uncultured Bacteroidaceae bacterium | reverse complement strand
CAGAGCCTGCCAAGGCCAGGGCAAAAGCGAGAAATAGAGATAAATGCTGTTTCATACTTTGGGTTTATAATTAAAGTTTCACTTTCTTCACCAATTTACTTGATTCATTGTTGAACCTGTCTACTGCCGTGATGACGTAGAATCGCTTCTTTCGCCCCTTGCCGGCATCAATTGCAATGAACGGGTTGTTAGTTATTTTCAATAACCCACTAGATTGGCCCAAGTTAATGTCTTTTTTCCGGTCGAAAAGGTAAACGCAATATTTTGTTGGTTGGCTAAAACAATCTTTAACGTTTGAATCTTCCCAGAAAAGCACTTTGCCGTAGGCCGTGTCAACCACTTTCGCTTTTTTGGGTTTCGGGGGTCGTAATCTCGCGAACCTCTTTGCCACGTGCGGCAGGGCAGGGCAGGGGTTGTACTCTGCGCGGAGCACTTCGGCATAATCTCCCGTGTTGTTGACGAGTTCCTTGGCGCAATAGAGGCTGTAGCCGTCTATATTACTGTTTTTGCGCATTGTGTCGAGCTTCGCCCGTTGTTGGTTTTGCTCCTTGACGCTTCTTGCCACGTCTTGCCCGATATAGAGCAGGCATTTGCCGTTTACGTTCTTGCTCCACCATCCGACCAACTCGTCGTAGTCGGCTGCCGGATGCCCGGCTTCCCAATATATCTGCGGAGCAACGTAGTCAATCCATCCTTTGTTGATCCATAGCATTATGTCGGCATACAGGTCATCGTAGTTTTGCAGACCTTTAGTCAGGCTTCCCGACGGGTGGCTGCTTTTGTTGCGGTAGATGCCGAAGGGCGAGATGCCGAATTGCACCCATGGCGCCGCCGAGTCGATGGTGTCCCTGATCTGTTTCACTAACTTGTTGATGTTGTCCCTCCGCCAGTCGCCAATGTTGTCAAAGCCCCTTGGCTGCGATTTGAAGTCGTGAAAGTCGGGAAGTTCCTCGCCGTCTTTTGGATAGGGGTAGAAGTAGTCGTCCATGTGGATGCCGTCAATGTCGTAGTTCATGGCCAAATCCTTGATGATGTTGCAGATGAACTCCCTTGATTCTTGGCGCGATGGCTTGAAGAATGTTTGACCGCCGTATTCGAAGAACAGCTCGGGATGCCTGTAGTAGATATGCCCTGCGCTGAGTTCTGTCGAAGGGCTTGTCTTGACGCGGTAGGGGTTTATCCATGCGTGGAACTCAATGCACCGTTTGCGGCATTCCTCTGCCATGAAAGCAACGGGATCCCATCCCGGGTCGTTGCCCTGCTTGCCGGTGATGAAGCGGCTCCAAGGCTCGAGCTGCGATTTGTACCAAGCATCTGCCTCGGGTCGGACCTGGAAGAACACGGCGTTTATGCCAATCGATTGCAGCTTGTCAAGCTCCTTCGAGAGCTTTGCTTTCATCGCCTTCTCGCTGAGCCCGGTGTATTCGCCCGTGACCGTAGGCATCCAAACGCCCCGGAATTCCCTTTTCGGGGAGGTTTGCGCATTGCTTGCCGCTATACCGGCGGCAATGGTGATAGTGAGTGCCAGCAACAGTTTTTTCATGGCTATGGTTATTGTCGTTGTGTCATTCCTGGGAAAGGTGCTTTCTGAGGTATTGCGCCGTATGCGAGCCTTCGCACTTGCAAACTTGCTCTGGCGTGCCCTCAGCCACGATGTTCCCTCCGTCATCCCCGCCGCCGGGGCCGAGGTCAATGATGTGGTCGGCGCACTTGATTACCTCCATGTTGTGTTCGATGACTACTATAGTGTGCCCTTTCTTGATCAGGGCATTGAAGATGCCAAGCAGCTTGCTGATGTCGTGGAAGTGCAAGCCAGTGGTCGGCTCGTCGAAGATGAACATAGTAGGCGATGCAGTCTCAAGCCCGAGGAAATGCGCCAA
>CAZWPW010000243.1:0-1890 GCA_964635525.1 uncultured Bacteroidaceae bacterium | reverse complement strand
ATAGACAATAGCAGATGCTCCGTGCCGGCAGATGAAGCCCCGAGGCTCTGCGCTTCCTTCAATGCGTTCCTGAGTATGGCGGCAGAGGCCTGCGTCAATGCCGCCTCGCCGTCAACGGGTTTCAACGTGTCAGAAGTGGCCGCCAAGAACTGCTCCACGTCCTTGCGCAACGCAACAACGCTCGCACCGAACGCTTCAATGATAGAGAACGCCTTGAAGTTGGCGTCGCAAATAAGCCCCAACAGGAAATGCTCGGTCGTCACATAGCTGCTGCGCAGCCTTGCAGCCTCGCTTTTGCTGAAAAGGACCAATTGAGATATTTGTTGTGAAAACTCTGTCACCATGATTAGTCAATTGTTTGTTAATGATACATGCAAAATCCATGCCACACCCGGCAACATGGCCTGCTTTCATAGGCGCTTGTCATAGCACCCTTCAGGCAGAACGCCTTTTACGTCATACACCACCCCGCCATTCCGCAGGCATGACCTGAGGTCCAAGGTTCTGAAAACGTCATGGGCAGTGCACAGGATTATGCAATCATAACGTTTGCGGAAACATTCCTCGGCTGACGCGGTAACATTGATTTTGAACTCCTCAAGCACGGCCCGGCAGTCTACCAACGGGTCGTAGATGGTTATGTCGCTTGTGTATTGCAACAAGGCGTTATACACGTCGACAACCTTAGTATTACGGGTGTCAGGGCAATTCTCCTTGAAAGAGAAGCCCAAGAGCAACAGACTTGCTCCCTTGACTCTTACATCGTTCATGTTCATGAGCTTGACCGCCTGGCTCGCCACGTAATCGCCCATCGAATCGTTGATGCGCCGCGCCTCGGACATAACACGGGGATGCACTCCGCAGAGCTTGGCGCGCTGTATCAAGTAATATGGGTCGACGCTTATGCAATGCCCTCCCACCAGGCCGGGACGGATATCCATGAAGTTCCACTTCGTCTTTGCAGCGTCGATTACCTCGTTAGTATCTATGCCAAGGGCGTTGAAGATCTTCGCCAGCTCGTTAATCAAAGCGATGTTCACGTCGCGCTGGGTGTTCTCGATTATCTTGGCTGCCTCGGCTACTTTGATTGACGGGGCTTTGTGCGTCCCGGCGGTAAGGACAGTGTTGTAGACGGCATCAATCTCGTCGGCTGCCCAAGGTGTCGAACCCGATGTTATCTTGACTATGTTGCCCACCGTGCGCACCTTGTCGCCCGGGTTTACCCGTTCTGGGGAATATCCGACAAAGAAACCGTCGTTCAACTTCAGAGACGACTCGCTTTCAATGACCGGCACGCACACCTCCTCCGTCACGCCGGGGTAAACGGTTGACTCGAAGACAACAATGTCGCCCCTTGACAACACCCGGCCCACAGTCCTGCTCGCGCTCACCAACGGAGACAAATCGGGCTGCCTGTTGCCGTCGACCGGCGTGGGCACTGCAACGACATAGAAATTGCACGGCGATATATCGGCAGGCGAAGACGTGAACCGCAAACCGCGCCCAAGCGAGGCAGACAATTCCCCGGCAGACAATTCATTAGTCCTGTCGAAATTGCCGTTCAGCTCGTCTACACGCTCACGGTCAATGTCGTAGCCAATCACGTCGAACCTCGTCGAAAACAAGCATGCCAACGGCAAACCGACATAGCCAAGCCCTATGACACCTATTTTATATTGATTGCACATTGCAGTCTGTTCAGCACTCATGTATGCAAATGTAAGAAAAAGGTTTGAAGGTGCATGCCTAAACCTGTCCTATAGACGGCAACGACAGGTTTTTATTGTATTTCCGTTGGTTCAACCTGCATGAATTTAAGGTTTTTTCCATATCCCAAGCAAGGGCTGCGGCTCTGCAAGATCCAAATGGTGTTTTGCATAGGCCTTGATT
>CAZWPW010000242.1:0-1937 GCA_964635525.1 uncultured Bacteroidaceae bacterium | reverse complement strand
CGTTGCCCCCGTATTCATTGAAAAAGTCGGGATAGAGCACTTGCGCATCATAGTCGATGCAGGCAAGCGTGCTGTTATTGGAGTTGAATAACCCTTCACACAGTACGAACATCCGTCCCCAATCATACCCCGTGTCGGGAAGAGTGAGCGGCGGCTGTACATCCTCCATGTCGTTACACGAACAGAGGAGGAGCACACAAGCGAATAATGGGTGTTTCAGTTTTTTACGCAACATCATCCATTGTTTGATACCTCTTCAACACTTCATCAAGTAGTCGAAGCCCTGCTACAGAATAAAAGTCCGGATTTTTCGTCCGCCATATTTCCCCGTCGCCTTGCGCTTCTTGCCTTCTGCTGCGTTACCACGCAATTTCCACTGCGTAAGTACGTAAGAGAAAATAGGTTACAAAGGGGGCTGTTTGTGTGACAGGCAGGACGGAGGTGAACAGGCGGCACGTGTTTATCCCAACCAGTTCGCCCGGTCAAGGGTGCGGTAGTTGACAGCTTCCATTACATGGGGGAGGCGAACGGTCGGTGAGTCATCAAGGTCGGCTATGGTGCGCGCCATCTTCAATATGCTATCTTGAGCACGTTGCGAGAGTGACATGCGCTTCACTGCAAAATTAAGTTGTTTCGCACTTTCAGCATCGAGCTGTGCATATTTTTTCAATTGTCTCGACCGCATATGCGCGTTGCAATGCACGCCTTTGAGCCCCTTGAAACGTTCGTTCTGCAACTGCCTGGCTTTGATTACCCGTTCGCGTATAGAGGCACTTCCTTCGGTCGGACGGCTGCCGGACAATTGCTCTTCGTTCACAGGCGTCATCTCCAAGTGGATGTCAATGCGGTCGAATAGGGGACCGGATAGACGGCTGAGATATTTCTTCACCATGCCCGGAGCACACACACATTCTCTCGTTGAACTGTTGTAGTAACCACACGGGCAGGGATTCATCGAGGCCACCAACATGAAACTGGCAGGATATTCGACGGCATACCTCGCCCTCGATATGTTTATTTTTCTATCTTCCAAGGGCTGTCGGAGCACCTCGAGCACCTGTCGCTTGAATTCGAGCAATTCGTCGAGGAAGAGTACTCCGTTATGTGCCAACGATATTTCTCCCGGCTGAGGGAAGACGCCCCCACCCACCAATGCCACGTCGGAAATGGTATGGTGCGGCGAGCGATAGGGACGTTGTGCCATCAACGATACGTTGCCCTCTATCTTGCCTGCCACCGAATGAATTTTTGTGGTTTCCAACGCCTCTTCAAGCGTCAGAGGAGGCAAAATAGTCGGCAAGAGTTTAGACATCATTGTCTTTCCCACTCCGGGAGAGCCTATTAGAATGATATTGTGACCACCGGCTGCCGCCACTTCGAAAGCGCGTTTTGCGTCCTCCTGCCCCTTCACATCAGAGAAATCGACATCGACGTGTTTCACGTTATCAAAAAAATCCTTCTTTACGTCGACTACCGTCTCTGTCAACTCCTTTCTGCCTCCCAAGAAATCCAGCACCTCCGTGATGTTTTCCACCCCGTAAACTTTTAGGTCGTTGACCACGGCGGCTTCGCGGACATTGTCTTTGGGAAGTATCAACCCCTTGAAGCCCTCGTCACGTGCCTGGACGGCGATGGGCAGTACCCCCCTGATTGGGCGTAAACTCCCGTCGAGCGACAGTTCGCCTATGATGACGTAGTCAGACAAAGCCTCTGGGTTGAGCTTTTCGTTGGCTGCCATTATCCCTACGGCTATGGGCAGGTCGTAAGCAGAACCCTCTTTGCGGATGTCGGCCGGTGCCATGTTGATAACCACCTTCTTGCGCGGGAACGGGTGTCCGTTGTGCTCCAAAGCCGATAACACCCGTTCGTGGCTTTCCTTCACCGCGTTGTCGGGCAAGCCCACCATCGAGTATTGTATGCCTTTACTCACATTCACC
>CAZWPW010000241.1:0-1937 GCA_964635525.1 uncultured Bacteroidaceae bacterium | reverse complement strand
CGTTGAAAGTAGCCAGCAAGGGGGGGCGTATCATCACCAGGCTCGAGGCCGCCGACGATGTGGTGCTGGTCGATGAAGTGCATTTTACCAATGTCATCTTTAACTTGTTGGACAATGCCTTAAAATATCGTGGCGACAAAATGTTGCTCCTCACCGTGGAGACCTACAACGTGAAGGACAACATCGTTATCACCGTGGAAGACAATGGCATTGGCATAAGCAAAGACAACCTAAAGCGGATATTCGACAAGTTCTATCGCGTGTCGACGGGCAATCTTCACAACGTAAAAGGCTTCGGTTTGGGTTTGCCTTATGTGAAAAAGATAGTGACCGAACATCGGGGAACAATCAAGGTCGATAGTGAACTAAACATAGGAACGAAATTTATTATCACTTTACCAATCCTTAAAAATTACGAGTTATGACAGAAGAAAAAGTAAAAATCTTGCTGTGCGAAGACGACGAGAATTTAGGCATGTTGCTGAGGGAATACTTGCAGACCAAAGGCTACGATGCCGACTTGCAACCCGACGGTGAAGCAGGTTATAAGGCTTTCACGCGAAGCAAGTATGACTTGTGCGTGCTTGACGTGATGATGCCAAAGAAAGACGGCTTTTCGTTGGCCTCGGACATCCGCTCGACGGATTCCGACATCCCTATCATATTCCTTACAGCCAAATCCATGAAGGAAGATATTTTGCAGGGATTCAAACTCGGTGCGGACGACTACCTCTCAAAACCGTTCAGCATGGAGGAACTTCTCTACCGCATCGAGTCCATCATGCGCCGCGTCAGAGGCAAGAGGTTGAAAGACGTGGTGGTATATCAAATAGGCAAGTTTACGTTCGACGCCCAAAAGCAGATGCTCACCATCGACGGCAACGCGCAAAGACTTACCACCAAAGAGTCAGAACTGCTCAATCTGCTTGCTGCCAATGCCAACAACATTTTGGAGCGTAACTACGCTTTGAAGACCATCTGGGTCGACGACAATTATTTCAACGCCCGGAGCATGGACGTGTATATTACCAAACTGCGCAAATTACTCAAGGCCGACCCCGACGTGTCCATTATTAACATACACGGCAAAGGCTATAAATTGATTACGCCGCAGAATGGCGAAGAATGAACCATCCATTCCTAAACGAAAACCATCATGTACACCAAATTCCAGTCTCATCTGCAAGGCCAGCTTGCCGAGATACACGAGGCGGGTCTGTATAAGAACGAACGTGTTATCACTACCCCGCAAGGCGCGGCCATCAAGGTGGCGGGAGGCGACCAAGTGCTGAACTTTTGCGCCAACAACTACTTGGGTCTCTCCAACGACAAACGTTTGATAGAAGCGGCCAAAAAGGCTTTTGACCAGCGGGGATACGGAATGTCGTCCGTGCGCTTCATCTGCGGGACGCAAGATCTGCACAAGCGACTCGAAGAAGCTATCGCACGGTTTTTCGGAACGGAAGATACCATCCTGTATGCAGCCTGCTTCGATGCCAACGGCGGCGTGTTCGAACCCCTTCTTACAGAACAAGATGCCATCATCTCCGACGCTTTGAATCATGCCTCCATCATCGACGGGGTGAGGTTGTGCAAGGCGCAACGTTATCGCTATGCCAATGCCGACATGGACGATTTGGAAAATCAGTTGAAAAAGGCGCAGGCCCAACGCTTCCGCCTGATTGTAACTGACGGTGTGTTCTCCATGGACGGCAATGTGGCTCCCTTGGATCAGATTTATGCTTTGGCCACAAAGTACGACGCGATGATTATGGTAGACGAGTCGCACTCGGCGGGTGTGGTAGGGCAGACCGGGCGCGGCTTGACGGAACTCTATAACCTGCGTGGTGAGATTGAAATCCTCACCGGGACGTTGGGCAAGGCCTTCGGAGGAGCCATCGGCGGCTTTACAACCGGCAAAAAGGAAATCATCGACA
>CAZWPW010000240.1:0-1939 GCA_964635525.1 uncultured Bacteroidaceae bacterium | reverse complement strand
GCGTGACGAAAAACAAGGTGTCAGAATCCCTCACGGCATCGTTGATGTTCGAAAAGAACGTTATCTTGTCAAGGGGAAACTTAACGCCGGTCAAATAAGCCGGGTTGTGACCCAAGCGCTTGAAATCCTCGATGCGGTCATCGCGGCGCATGTACCAATTCACATGGCCAGCCTTGCCCAGCACTATCTTGGCTATTGCCGTTGCCCAGCTTCCGCCACCGATGATCAATATTTTCCCGGGTAGTTTCATTATGTTTCCTAAAAGGCCAGGCCGCAATGCCGGCAAGCCGGCAGCAACCCCTCACTATGCCTCAGGCAGCCAGCCCGCCACGTCATCAACTGACGGCATTGACATGCCTAACTTGTATTTCTTGTTTATCTCGCATATCTCCTGGTGGAGTTTCTGCGCCTTGGCGCCTTTCAACGCATCGACAGTGTAATAGCCGGCTTTCTGCACCAACGGCACCAATTCGCCCGGGATGCCAAGAGCGGCATACTTCGAAGCGTCATCCCTGCGCTCCTTTTTCTCAGGGCGCATCTGGGGGAAGAAAAGTACTTCCTGTATCGCGCTCTGCCCAGTCAAGAGCATCACTAACCTGTCCATGCCTATTCCCATGCCGGAGGTTGGCGGCATGCCGTACTCGAGTGCCCTTACGAAATCCATGTCTATGAACATTGCCTCGTCATCGCCCTTCTCGCTGAGTTTCAATTGCTCTTTGAAACGTTCAAGCTGGTCGGCTGGATCGTTGAGTTCCGAATAAGCATTACACAGCTCCTTGCCGTTGACCATCAATTCGAAACGCTCGGTCAGCGAGGGGTCAGAACGGTGGCGCTTGCTCAAAGGGGACATCTCGATAGGGTAATCGGTAACAAACGTGGGCTGGATGTACTTGCCCTCGCACTTCTGCCCGAATATCTCGTCAATGAGTTTGCCCTTGCCCATCATCCCGTCAACCTCTACCCCGATCTCGCGGCACACGGCGCGAAGCTGCTCCTCGTCCATCCCAGAGATGTCGACGCCCGTATGTTCCTTGATCGAACCAAGCATCGTGACACGTTTGAACGGGGCTTTGAAAGAGATTGTGTTGCCGCCTGCCTGCACCTCGGTAGTGCCGTTGACCTCGAGGCATATCTTCTCGAGCATGCGCTCGGTGAACTCCATCATCCAATTGTAGTCCTTGTAGGCGACATATATCTCCATGCAAGTGAACTCCGGGTTGTGGAGGCGATCCATGCCCTCGTTGCGGAAGTTCTTGCTGAACTCGTAAACGCCCTCAAACCCCCCAACGATGAGCCTCTTGAGGTATAGCTCGTCGGCGATGCGCAAGTAAAGGGGGATGTCCAAGGCGTTATGGTGTGTCACGAAAGGGCGCGCCGCAGCACCGCCGGGGATGGGTTGCAGCACGGGTGTCTCTACTTCAACGTAGCCCATGGAGTTGAAATAGTCGCGCATCGAGGCGTATATCTTGCTGCGCTTGGTGAAGATTTCCTTCACTCCGTCGTTGACCACCAAGTCGACGTACCGCTGCCGGTAGCGCGATTCAGGGTCGTCAAAACTGTCGTAGGCCGTGCCGTCTTTGTACTTGACCACCGGCAAGGGCCGCACTGCCTTCGACAACAGCTTGAGTTCCTCGGCATGCACGCTCACCTCGCCCGTCTGGGTCATGAAGACTTGCCCCTTGACGCCGATGAAATCGCCTATGTCAAGCAGTTTCTTGAACACGACGTTGTACAAATCCTTGTTATCGCCAGGGCAGATTCCATCGCGGGTCACGTAAACCTGGATGCGCCCCTTGGAATCTTGAAGCTCGGCGAAAGAGGCTTTTCCCATGACCCGGCGTCCCATGAGCCGCCCGGCTATGCTTACGCGGCGGGGCGTGGAGGCATCGAAGTTGCTTTTTATATCGGTGGAATATGCGTCGGTGGGGTACTCTTCAGC
>CAZWPW010000239.1:0-1960 GCA_964635525.1 uncultured Bacteroidaceae bacterium | reverse complement strand
GAATTGGGAAATTGTCACGAGGATTATCCAGATAGTCTATTAAGTTCTGTATTGCGTCTGTTACAGACTGATCGTTTCTTTTGTATTTAAGTAGCTGAGTAACCCAGTGATTCTGACGTATGAATGCACGCGCAATAGCACGTTTATCCTTATATTCATTGTATTTGTCTTTATCCTTTGCATGTTCAACAAAATAGGATACTGCCGTAAACAGTTTCTCTCGAATCTCTACAAGCCTCGGGTCAGCCGAATTGCAGAACTCGTCATAATTCTTGGAGAACGAGAGCAATTCATTGAGTTCCTCCTCATTGAGGGGCATATTCTTCCACTCTTCCCACGCATCAATGGCTTTCTGAAAATAAAAATCCGATTCCTTGCAAATGTCTTGGATCTTTGAATAGTCGAAATCACTCATAACTTTTCTGTAATTTGATATGTTTAATTGTCGAGAGGGTTAATGTTGGCGTGACACTTCATCTCCATGCCATAAAGATAAAGTTTTTACAGATTCTAAGCACTGTGGGTTAAAGTCACCACTGCAACTACCTATGCAAAGAAGTGAAAAATATTCTTGCGGGGCACGGGCTGTTTTGATTAATTTTGCCTTGCGAGCATTGGCCTGCCCGCCTGCAGAGAGGGGGCACGGCGCATGCAGCACAGGCAAATGCCATGGACAAGTTTGACGAATACAACGACTTTTGCGAGCGCGCTGGCGTGCCACTCTTCGCCCGCCCCTATTGGCTTGAGGCGGTTTGCCCGGGACAGTGGGACGTAATTCTCGTGCGCAGGGGAGGCCGGGCCGTTGCCGCGCTGCCCTACCACTGCGTGCGGCGCTTCGGACTGAAGTTCATGCTTCAGCCGCGCCTGACCCAATTCCTCGGCTTGCAAATCGACTTCACCGAGGCAGGTGCTACGGACTACAGTCGCCGCTCGTTCTTCAGGCAATGTGCAGCCGATGCCATCGCGCAAATTTCCAGCCTCGGATTCGCTTACATACAAATGGCGATGCATCACAGTTACACCGACTGGCTCCCCTTCCACTGGGCTGGATATTCCTCAACTACCAGATATACGTACGTCATTCCAGATATCAGCTCGCCAGATGAAGTGGCTAAGTCGTTCCATGCCTCGAAGCGAAGGCATCTCAAGGCTGCCGCCGCCGCTGGCTTGACCGCAGACAGCACGATGACGGCAGGCGAGTTCTACGCCATGCACTCCCGCTGCCTTGCGGCCAAGGGGCAGAAACCGAGCTATCCAGCTGAGACGCTTGCCCGCATAGCCAGCATTATGGGCGAGCGGGGGCAATGCGCCTTCATCGCCGTTCGCGGCAATGACAGGGCGGCGCAATCGGCTGCTTTTGTCGTTTGGGACGATTCGACGGCCTACCAGCTTTTGAGTTGCACCGACACAGCATCGGCCTCTACCGGCGCATCGTCTTTCGCCGTGAAGTCTGCCATCGACTACTGTTCGGACAAGTCTAAGGCATACGACTTCGAGGGGAGCATGATGAGGGATGTCGAGTTCTCGTATTCAAAGTGCGGCACCGAACAACGCCCCTACCTCTATTTGGAAAAATATTCTTCATTTGCCATGGAAATAGCCTTGAGGCTTGCCGGCAAAACTTGAGGCGGTCTATCGCTGCAAGCAGCGTGCAAATCAAAAAAGGTCACCAGTGTTTGGCTGCAAACAAAAAAGCATTACCTTTGCAGCACTTCAGTGGAAGGCAGGAAGCAACACGCCGAAAGGCGAATGCCAAGGAGAGATGGTAGAGTGGTCGATTACAGCGGTCTTGAAAACCGCCGTACCGAAAGGTACCGGGGGTTCGAATCCCTCTCTCTCCGCACGCTATGCCGGCATGCATTGGCTTACGCCGCGCAAAGGCACGCATGGTTTTGTTTTATAGGAGAGATGCCGGAGCGGTCGATCGGGCCGCACTCGAAATGCGGTGAACGGGCAACTG
>CAZWPW010000238.1:0-1963 GCA_964635525.1 uncultured Bacteroidaceae bacterium | reverse complement strand
TTCACGGGATGTGATGTCGAGCACGGCTTTTTTTTTTGTCTTGCTTAGCGGAGAGTGAGGCAAAGCTACCGCAAAAATCATATTGGGGCGCACTTCTTGGTCGCGATGGCTGCCTTCGACATAATCATATAGATAGCTGCCGTTCCAAAACATCTGCACAAAAGCGTCCTTGGTTGTTTCCGCCTGATAGTCGAAAAGTCGGCTGCCCAGTTCGTCGTTCAAGGCTCGACTCACCTCGGAGGCGAAGCACAAGGCGTTATACCACAAGGCATTTATCTCCACAACGTAGCCGCAGCGCGGAGTGACAGGCCGAGCAGCTTCGGTGGCATTCATCCACGTGTTTGGCACCCGGTCGCCGTCAGTGTACAACAAACCGTTGCTATGAAAAAACAAATTCGGATGTCTGTTGCGACGTATATATTCAATGATTTCGAGCACCGTACTGCCATAACGCGCCGCCGCTTCATGCAACGATGCATACCCGGCATACTGTTGAATCGCCCGCACGAACCAAAGCAACACGTCCGCTTCAGCGATGCCTTCCAGCGGAAGCAGGCAACGTCCCTCGCGCATAAAGGCCCCTAACTGACCGCGAGCCGTCTCTGCAATCTGGTGAAAAGCCTCCGGTCTTCCGACAAAAAGCGTGCAGCCGGCCAGCGAAACGAACTCATCGCGCGCCCGCACTCCATAACATGGATGCCCGGCAAGCAGATACAGTTCTTCGCCGCGTTGACGGTAGAACCCGTCCGCAGCCTTGGCCAAACACTCGCGCATGCTGCCACACGAAAGCCCCGAACGCTCCTCATCTTCCCACATCTTTCCAAGCAGTCGCGGCACGGCTGCTGCCACACCGGCCGAGAAAACAATGCTTTCACCTTGTTTGATAGGCACTTCAAAACAGCCCGGAACCAGCAAATCTTCGCGGTAATCGCAGCCGCGCTCTTGCTCTCTGTAATACTCAATATGTCGATACCAATCGGGCTGATGACGATAGGTTGCACGCTTGGAAAATTGCAGGTACAACTCAGGAAAGCCGTCATACAAGCGCATCTTGATACCGTCGGCTACTGAGTGATACGACGTGTTGACGGCAGAATTCTCCTGCGTGAGCGCATCTTCGCGGCGAAATGCGAGGAACGGGCGAAACCGGAGTAAGGTGGGCGAATGCGCTTCCTGAAGGGTATAGCGAACCAACACGCGCAGCGCGCAGGCCGAAAGCAAGCGTTCTTTGACCAAAATCACCCCACCGACGCGATAAATGCAGCGTGCAACCGACCCGTACTCGAAGCGACGAACGTATCGGTGACCATTCGGTGAATACACGCCTTGAGCGTATTTATGCACACCGAGACGGAAAGAAACGCCGTGTTGGATAACCTCTTCGTCCAACGAAGAAAGCAACAGATGAGGCACATGCCCGAAAGTTTCCACCGGAACAGTCAGCAGTCCGTGCGTCCGTCGCGTGTTGCAACCGACCAAGGTGCTGCTACAAGTCGCGCCTAAGCTATTGCTGAAAATCAATTCTTTGTCTAAAGAATGTTCCAAATTGCTCAGCAATGTCCGATCAAATTTCAAGTAGCTCATCCGTTCTGCACAGTAGAATTTTACATACAGGCAACCAAAATCCGCCCCGGCGCAGCCTTTCACGGCAATGATATAAAGTTTGCTTAAAAAAAGACGCCCGGCGTTCAACCCTGCGATTGTCTGCTTCGACCCCGACAGCGAACAGTTTTGTGTATATTATAAGACCTCTGCAAAACGTCATTAAGCGATTTTCAGGAAGGCATTGCGGAGGATGCTCTCCTGCATACTGACGAAAATTTTGTCGGGTAAGTACGTAGTATTCCCTAAATACCCGCCGGAAGGGCTCTTTCAAAGGGCTGCAGAGCGGCTCAAGAGGCCTTTTTCCGGGTGGGTAGGTGGTGTGTCTTTCATCTTCTTCTCGGAAGGCGAAAGGGGGCCT
>CAZWPW010000237.1:0-1966 GCA_964635525.1 uncultured Bacteroidaceae bacterium | reverse complement strand
CGCAAGTGTTTTTTGCATATTGAGATATTGCCGTTTGCTTGTTTCGCAATGCCCGGGTTGATAACTTTGCGTGCCGCCGCGCCATGAACATAGGCTTGGCGGATTTAAAAGTTCAAGAAATGTTTTTTATCATTGTTGTTACAGCCTACTTGGCGGCTAATGTCTTGGTTTTCCTCAAGTTCAACGCTGCCTTGTCTGGCTTCCCCCTTGTTGCAAGGATTATTTTCGGTTGCGCCTATTGGGTTGCAGCCTTGTCGTTCATTGCTTACATGTTATTCGACAGAGTTCGTTTAATGCCGGTCAAGCCCGGCCATTTCTTTTATTGGTTCTCTACGTCATGGCTTGTGTTTATTCTCTATGTGTCGCTGCTGTTGCTAGCTTTCACGCTATTGCAGTTGTTTGGCGTGACAGTCAAGGGGCAGTTGGCATGGTCGACAGGGTTGTCGCTGCTTTTGATGGCTTATGGTTTCTTCAATTTCTGCACGCCTACTACCAGGCATTTGTCGCTTGATGTTGGCAAGCCTGCACCAGGTGCGAAGTCAATGCGCGTGGTTGCTGTCAGCGACGTGCATCTTGGCTATGGCGTAACGCGTGACCGACTTGAGCGTTTGGTTGAGATGGTTAACGCCTCCCGCCCTGATGTCGTGTTGATAGCCGGCGACTTGGTTGACATGTCGACTTATCCCCTCGTTGCAGAAAAGATGGACGAGCCTCTGCGCGGCATCAACGCTCCGACATATATGGTGCCTGGCAACCATGAGTACATCAGCGGGATAGGTGCTTGCGAGGCATTCATATCGTCGACACCGATTGTTTTGCTTCGCGACACGGTGGTATCATTGCCCTCGGGCTTGCAGATTGTCGGACGCGACGATGCTTCAAACCGCCGCCGCAAGCCTCTTGCAGAGCTTTTTGAGGCGGTTGATCCTAACAAGCCTGTCATCGTCATTGACCACCAGCCTAAGGATGCAGAGGTTTCTGCGGCGGTGGAACTGGGTGCTGACATGCTTTTGTGCGGACATACACACAAAGGACAAATATGGCCGCTCAATTTGGTGACGGGCATGATATACAAGCATTCCTACGGCTACTACAAGGAGGATGAGACGAACATATACGTTTCTTCCGGCTTCGGATTGTGGGGACCGCCTTATCGTATTGGTACCCGCAGCGAATTGGTCGTGATGGACATCAAAATCCATTGACCTTGCTCCCGCCGTTACGCCGGTGAGCAGCCTAAGGCGGTAAAGTCAAAACAGTTTCTTATTTTTGCAGGGCGTGCCAAATACAAAAATGTTTTCCAAATGAAGATTGATGCCCAGCGCTTGTTGCCCGCTGCCCTGCTCATTGCCATGGTTGCAGCATGCGCCAATATTGGCAGGCCTGACGGAGGACCATACGACGAGCAACCCCCGGTCATGCTCAAGAGCACCCCGCAGCAAGGTGCCACCAATGTCAAACGCAGTAAGATAACCTTGGAATTTGACGAGTTCATAAGCTTGAACAATGCAAGCGAGAAGGTTGTCGTTTCTCCTCCCCAGACCAAGCAGGCCACCGTTGAGGCCATAGGCAAGAAGGTAAACGTCACTCTTGTCGACTCTCTTCTCGACGACATGACCTACACGATAGATTTCGGCGATGCCATAGTCGACTACAACGAAAGCAATGCACTGGAGAACTTTGTTTTCACTTTCTCAACAGGCGATGTGATTGACACGTTAGAGGTATCGGGCACGGTGCTCAATGCCGAGGATCTGGAACCTATCAAGGGGATACTGGTAGGCCTATACAGCGACCTGTCGGATACGGTATTCACAACAAAGAAGATGGAACGCATAGGGAGGACTGACAGCAGCGGGCGTTTCAAAATAAGGGGGGTCAAGCCTGGCACATACCAGATTTTCGCCCTGAACGATAACGACCAGAACTACATGTTCAGCCAAAAGAGCGAGAACGTGGCTTTCCT
>CAZWPW010000236.1:0-2012 GCA_964635525.1 uncultured Bacteroidaceae bacterium | reverse complement strand
CGGGCGTAAAGTGCAGCGATTTCATCATCTCCTCCGGGGCTTTGGTGACAGACTCTACTTTGGTGTCAAAATGTTTCATCGGTCAAGCCTGCATGTTGGGCAAGCATTATTCTGCCATTGATTCGTTGTTTTTCGCCAATTGCCAGGGGCTGCATGGTGAGGCTGTGTCTGTTTTTGCCGGCCCTTATACAGTGTCTCACCATAAGTCGAGCCTGCTTATCGCAGGCATGTTTTCTTTCTTTAATGCGGGCAGCGGGAGCAACCAGAGTAACCACATGTACAAAATGGGTCCCATCCATCAAGGGGTGACCGAGAGAGGAGTAAAGACCACGAGCAATTCCTACCTGCTGTGGCCTGCCAAGGTGGGGGCTTTCACGCTGGTGATAGGGCGACATATGAAACATTCGGATACCTCGGACTTGCCGTTCTCTTATTTGGTCGAAAATGATGCGAAAAGTTATTTAGTGCCTGGCATCAACCTGCGCAGCGCAGGGACTATCCGTGACGCACAGAAATGGCCGATACGCGACGCACGAAAAGACAACAGTCCATTAGACCCCATCCGCTTCAACCTGTTCAACCCTTACACCGTCCAAAAGATAATAAAGGGGAAGGGCATTTTAGAGAAGCTCCGTTGCGGCCGAGAGGAGATGACTGGGGAATGTCTCTACCGAAATTGCCGCATCAAGCGGTCGGCTCTGCAGAGGGGCATCAAATTGTATGAGAAGGCTCTTTACAAATTCTTGGGCGGCGCACTGATTCGCCGTTTAGGCGAGTGCGAATACATCGGCATTGACCAAGTGCGCCATCGTCTGTCGCCCAGCACACCGACGGGCTTGGGTGAATGGGTAGACCTGTCGGGACTGATAGCTCCTCGGAGTGAAGTGGAAAGACTCTTAATCGATATAGAGAAGGGTATGCTCTCGTTGACGGACATACAACGTCGCATGGAGGAAATGCACCTGCGCTATCACGAGTATGAATGGACGTGGGCGGCCGGCAGGTTGGAGGAATATTGGGGTAAGCCGATAAGTCAAGTAACCCGTGGCGATATTGTGGGCATGATTGACCTGTGGAAGGAATCGGTCGTATCACTTGACCGCATGGTATACGAAGATGCCAAGAAAGACTTCGAGCTCCACGCGCATATGAGCAGCGGTGTCGACGGACACAATGAATGCGAACACCCTGGCTTTGCGCCGGTGTGCGGTCGCTTTGAAAATCATCCCTTCGCCACGGAGGTGTTGAATCACATGGAAAGAAAGGTCAAGCAGGCCGCCGACACCATCGCCCGATTGAAGTAAGCCTGCCGGTTGGGTAGATGCCTCTATTTCTCATCTGCCTTCCCCGATGAAATCTGTTTTTGGGATAATCTATTGGTAGCAAACTGTTCCCAATGAGAATTTTGCCTCTTTGCTTCTATGAAGGGACATATCTGTTTACCATGTTTTCTTCTTTTCGTGTTCCCCTTGCGGCGGATGTTTTGGGAAATTTTGCCGGATGTTTACGCAGTTTTTACTGCGTACCTGCAGTGTGAGCGGGGAAAGCATGCAGTAGAAGGGGATAGACAATGCTCGTCGGGGACGTTTACGGGAGGTTGTTTGTTCTTTTCCCACCAGGCGTGGAGTCAGTGGCCTGAAGCGGTTTCCGATGTTCTTGTTTCGGGTTGGCGTCTGAGACTGCCCAGCGGGCTCTCCTAGTTTCTGCGGCTTGTTTTCAACTTTTTATTGTACTTTTGCGAACCGCAGCCCCTTGAGGAGAAGAGGTGGCAAATGCAGCTATTTGAAAATAAAAGTGGAATATCAAGCACAGACATTGCCTAACGGGTTGCGCGTGATCTGCAGTCCGTCGCGCTCACCGGTTGCCTATTGTGGGGTGGTGATTGATGTCGGTTCGCGCGACGAGTTGCCTTATGAGCAGGGGATGGCTCACTTTGTGGAGCATATGCTTTTCAAGGGCACGGTCAAACGCCGTCCCGTGCAGATTATTAATCGGTTGGAGCATGTTGGTGG
>CAZWPW010000235.1:0-2093 GCA_964635525.1 uncultured Bacteroidaceae bacterium | reverse complement strand
AGGTGATAAACGCCATCCCGGTGCGAAATGAGATGAAATTGAACATCCCAGCCCCAGGGATATCGTATGCTGCGTCTAAATAATGGAACAGATGATAGAGCATGTCAAAAGCAATTGATTATTTCTTCCTTATCGTCGAAGTGGTGTTTCTCGTCACCAATGATTTGGTAGGTTTCGTGTCCTTTGCCAGCTACCAACACCACGTCGCCGGAGCCGGCTAAGGCACAAGCTGCGCGTATGGCCTCGCGACGGTTGAGAATGGTCAGCACCTTCTGGCGGTCGGCAATATCCAGCCCTTCCATCATGTCATCTATGATGGTTTGTGGGTCTTCGCAGCGCGGATTATCAGAGGTGAGCACCGTTTTCCAACTGCCGTTGACGGCCTCCCGTGCCATCATCGGGCGTTTCCCTCTGTCGCGGTTGCCTCCGCAACCTACTACCGTGATCAGCCTCCCCGGCTTGCCGGAGAGCACCTGCCTGATGGTGCTCATCACGTTGTTCAGCGCGTCGGGCGTGTGCGCATAGTCTACAACAGCCACATAACCCGAAGGCGCATAGAGCGTCTCGAAACGTCCTGACACGGGACGCAAGGTGCTGATGATGCGCAGGACTTCTGCTTTATCTTGCCCTAAGAGCATTGCCGCTCCGAACACGGCGGTGAGGTTACTGGCATTGAACTTTCCCACAAACTGCACGCTCAGCTCGTGGCCGTTCATCGAAAGCAACATGCCGTTGAGGTCGTATTCCAAAATTTTTGTTTGGAAGTCTGCCATCCCCCGAAGCGTATAAGCACACTTACGAGCTTTTGTGTTTTGAAGCATCACCGCACCGTTTTTATCATCCCGGTTGAAGAGAGCGAAAGCACCTTGTGGCAAGTCATCGAAAAAGCGTTTCTTCGATTTGAGGTAATGATCAAACGTTTTGTGATAATCGATGTGGTCGCGAGTGAGGTTGGTGAAGATGCCTCCGTCGAACGACAGGCCTGCTATGCGTCGTTGAACCACGGCGTGCGAACTCACTTCCATGAAGGCATAACGGCAGCCAGCCTCCACCATCCGAGCCAAAAGGGCATTCAGCGTCAGGGCATCAGGAGTTGTATGTGTGGCTTCTATGGCTTCTTCGTCTACATAGTTCACCACGGTCGAAATCAGCCCCGCTTTGTAACCCATTTTTTTGAATAGCCGGTAGAGTAACGTGGCGATGGTCGTTTTTCCGTTGGTGCCTGTCACTCCGATTAAGACCAGTCGGGATGAGGGATGTCCGTGCCAAGCGGAGGCCAAAAGCCCCAATACCTCTGCCGCATCGTGTACACAGACGTAAGTCACATGCGGACGAAGGTCTGCCGGGAGCGTTTCACACACCACCGCTACGGCTCCTTGCTCAATGGCCTTGTCGATAAACCGATGTCCGTCGGCCACCGTCCCACTGACAGCCACAAACAAATCGCCAGGCTGCACCTGACGGGAGTCTGACTTTACGCCTTTTATGTCTGTTTCAACATCGCTTGTCACTCGTCGGCAGGCGATGTTTTTCAAAAGAGTTTCCAGTTTCATGTCGTTCTTGTCTTCGTTCGCGAGATATATCGGCAAGTATCGTCAAACGGTCTGTCGGTGGTGATACCTGGCCATCTCGCGTTTTTGCTTGGTTGTCAGCTTTTTTTCTTGCTTTGCCCCTTTCTGCTACGTACTTAGGAAAGTTTTTCCGGGTAAGCACGCAAGAGAAGAGAGGTAATTAAGTCCGGCAGGAAAGTTTACGGGAGGGTGTCTGTTGTTTGGAGCGATTCCCGCTTTGACTTTTCTGCAGCACATTTTTTGTTTTGTAATTCATCATTCTTTACTTACAGATGGCGACGCAGCCACAAGGTAATCATTTTCTCCAATTTCTTCCTGTGTTGAACTTGCGTGATATTTTGGTTTTGCGTTATCTCAATGTCAAGGTGATTTTCCTTCCCTTGGTCGCTGGCGTGCCGTGTAGTACGCTCTGTGCGGCCACTTTTCCGCGTCCTTGTATGTGTACGTCAAGCCCTAAACTTTCCAATAGGAAGATGGCATCTTTTGCGCCCATTCCCCGCACGTCGGGGATGATTCCCGGCT
>CAZWPW010000234.1:0-2174 GCA_964635525.1 uncultured Bacteroidaceae bacterium | reverse complement strand
CCGTCACCGTCACCGTCTCCGTCACCATCGCTCACAATGTTCAAGAACTTTTCCCATCCGGTAGCCTCTTCATAGTCAGTTTTCGAACCCGAAGGTACTGTCAGGGTTGCCGACGAGTAGGTGTCGTTGCTGAAAGTGTTTTCATTAATCGCCGGGGGATTAACGGCAAGCGAGGTTACCGCAGTGAACGTGACGTCGTTGAACGCTTGGCTGCCTATTGACGTTACGCTTGACGGGATTTCTATCGTCGTCAACGAGGTGCAACCATTGAATGCGTAATCATTTATAGTTGTCAGTGTCTCTGGGAAGCTGATCGAAGTCAGGCCTGTGCAGCCGCCGAACGCGCTGTTGCCTATTGCAACCACGGTGTAAGCTACCTCTTTATACGTTGCGGTCGAAGGTAACTCGATGTCGCCAGAGTACAGAGTTCCGTCAGTGCGCGATATTACTTGGCAGAGTTGATTTTCTTCTGAAGTGATTTCGTATTGTATTCCGTTGACGATGAATGGTTCCTCTTCTTCAGCTGTGAAAGTTATTGTGTAGGTGTGGCTTGTCTCGCCATCGACATCAGTTCCGCCTTGGTTTGTTACGGTGATGGTGATTGTCGAGTTGTCGGTGTCGCTGCTTACTGCTGCCGTAGCGAACTGGCTGAGTGTGGTGACGCTGATTGCGCTCGTTTCAGGCATCACAGCATCAAGCTCATAGCTGTAGGTCGCGCTGTTGAACCATCCGCTTTCCACGCCATCGATAGCAATATCTGACAGCCTTGAGTAGAACACGTAGTTGACATCATCGACTTCAAGCACGTTGCCCGCCTTGATGTTTGAACGTGTCCAGTAGTCGGCAGATGATATGATTATGTTCATCTTGGTTGGTGTTTCGTTAATGTTGCCTTCAACGTATTCAAGCGGTATGAGCAAATCAGCCCAATCAGTTTGTGTCCATGTTATTTCGTAGTCGACAGATGCAATGAGGTTGCCCGAGGTGGTCGGGGTGGTCTTACCTAACACTGCGCGGTCGGCATCTTCGACTGTGATGCTGCCGACGGCAGTTGACGTGAACGTCCCGTTCCAGAGGTATGCGATGACACGTGCCGTTTCAGAGCCCTCACTGCCTATTGTCCTTTTGTATGACAAGGCCAGCGCGTCGGGCTTGTAGGAATACTCAATTCCCCCTATTGTGCCGCCGTCGCTATTGCTGACAGTTGTGGTCGCGTAGACCCACGGATCGCCTAAAGTAAGATAGCCAGGCGCATTAGATCCAATATTAGAACCGAAAATAGAGACTCCTACAAAATCATTCGTCAGCACAGCATGGTAGTCGCCTGCCGACCCGCCTTGTGTGACAAGCTCTTTTGTAACAGTAATAACAAGAGATTGGTTTACACTCGACCCGTTCCATCCGGTAGGCTCTGAGCCTGGGCGTTGCCGTTGGTCAAATGATGAGGCGGATGATGACGTGGTAGAATAGGTGTAGCCTGGAGTTTCCCAATCTTCAAACGTGCCGTTTGTAAGGTTTTGCGCTTTGGTGCTCACCGCCGCGCATAGCGACAATATGCCGCATAGTGCATAAATCTTTGCTTTCATACCTTTGTTTTTAGTTTAGTAATCTCAGTTCTGCCTTATGCCGTATGGCATTTGACAGTTGCAAAGTTATGATTTTTATCTTTTTAGTGTAAACATTTTCATTAAAAAAAGAGACCAACGGCTGCAAAATGGTGTGAAATAGGGCAAAGGGCAGCATCTTTGCCATGCATGCTCCGGGTGTTTTCGCAAACTGCGGCGATGTCTTGGGATTATACGGGCTTATCAGCAGGCGCGGCTTTAGGAGGCAAGTCCGGCTGCATAAAATTACTTTTCCGCCGCCCGCCGAGTTGACAAAAAGATATACAACCCAAGCCGCCCTTGGGTTGTATGTTTCCGCAGACTGGGATTATTTCCTTTGTTAGATTTTCAATCAAGCATTTCTTCCGTTTTTCCTTGCATATTGCCGAATTACAGGATTGTTTGCTGTTATTTTGACAACCGTATATTTTTGCTTCTTGCGAGTTTTGCAGAGGTCTGTCGAGCGCAAAAGGCAAAAACTGCCAAAAATGTTTTGATTGCCACTTTTTTTGATTTAATTTGCACTTTGTTTGTTAATGGCGGCCATGTTTTTTTTGTTGAATGCGAAAG
>CAZWPW010000233.1:0-2238 GCA_964635525.1 uncultured Bacteroidaceae bacterium | reverse complement strand
GCTTGGGTGCAACCTTCGACACGAACGAGAGTCCCAGCGGCGAGATGAAGAGCTCGGCCACCGTGAGTATGAAGTAGAGCCCTATCATTACCCATGGAGTGACCTTGATGGCGTTGTGCGCCTCGGCACTCATCGTTGCCAGCATATCCTTTCCGGGCAGGGTGAACGAGAACACCATCAGGAAAACGTAGGCCAGCGATGCTATGCCCATGCCGATTGCTATCTTCATCGGGGTGGAAAGTTCGTGCCCTTTCCTCTTCAACGCCCCGAAGAGCCACATGACAAGCGGGGTGAGCGTCACTACGAAGAACGGGTTTACGCTCTGGAATATCTCGGCTCCTTTTATCTGGGTGAAGCCCAAATCGATGTTTATCACGCTCAAGTCAACGTAATCGCGGGCGAAATATGTCAGCGAGTAGCCGTTCTGGTGGAACGAGAGCCAGAAGAATATCACTATCCCGAATACTGCGAAGAGGGCGTATATCCTTTGGCGTATCTCCGTGGCTGTCATTTCTACTTCCTCCTTGGTGAGTTTGGCCTCGGCTGGCGCGGCTTTGGCTCCTGCGGGCGCGGCCTTAGCCGGGTCCGGGAACTTCGGCTTGTTGACTACATATATGACGAACGATATGAACATCGCCACTATTGCTGCCATGAATGCGTAATGGAAGCCTTTGCTGAATACGTCGAGGTAGCTGTTGACGAATGCCGAGAGGTCGGTGACGGGCTGTCCGCCGAGTGACACCTTATCGGCCAGCGACTGCAGGTTGGCAAGCGATTGCGCATCGATGGCCGCCCCTTGCTCGAGATAACGGTGGCAGAGTTCGGGAAGCGAAGCCTCGTAGTCGAAGTTGTTCGCCCTGAGCCACCAGTTCCTCACTCCTATTGCTATGAACGGCGCGAAGAAACCTCCCACGTTGATGAACATGTAGAAAATCTGGTAACCAGCATCGCGCAGGCTGGAATACTTGGGGTTGTCGTACATCTGCCCAACGAGGGCTTGCAGGTTGCCCTTGAAAAGGCCGTTTCCGAATGCTATGACGAGCAGGCCAAGGCAGGTCAGGCCAAGGCACAGCGCCATGTTGGGAACGGGCGTGGGCGTGGGTATCGAGATGAGCAGGTAGCCAACCGCCATTAGCACAAGGCCGACGAGGATTGTACCCTTGTAGTTCTTGGTCTTGTCGGCTATCAAGCCCCCAACGACCGCCAGCAAGTAGATTGAAGCATAAAAGGCGGAGTAGATGTAGCCTGTGGTTTTCTCGTCAAGGCCGAACTTGGCCGAGATGAACAAGGTGAGTATGGCCATCATGATGTAGAAGCCAAACCTCTCACCCATGTTCGCAAGGGCGGCTGAGACGAGCCCTCTGGGATGGTTTTTGAAAAGCATAACGTTTGTTTTTTGTTATTTAATAATGTTGTTTTGTTCCTGTTGCCCGCAAATATATATTTATTTTCAATATCCAAGACTACCTTCCACCCGAATATTAGCATTGTTGCAAAGCGGCGCTTGCTTCCCGCTTATTTTTACGGCATGCACTTGGCAGCTCGTTTAAAATCGTATTTTTGCAGGCGACCATGCAAGAACCAACGCCACGGCGCGGCTTCCGTTCCCCGTTCGCGGATTCGCTGCCGCATGGCAGGCATTAGACTTTTAAAAGACAAAGGAATGAGTTTTGAATCGTTTGAAGGCATTATAATAGGCGCGTTGACGTTCCTGATCATCGGGATATTCCACCCCTTCGTTATCAAAGGCGAGTACTATTTCGGCGTGAGATGCTGGTGGGTGTTCCTCGTCATGGGCTTGGGCGCGTTTGCCGCATCTATTTTGGTTGCGAACAAAACCGCGTCAATACTTTTAGCCGTGTGGGGCGCGTCGTCGTTTTGGAGCATAGGCGAGCTGTTCGAGCAGCGCAAGCGGGTGGAAAGAGGATGGTTTCCAAAGAGGCAGAAGAAAGCCGGGAAGCACGAATGATATGCCACGCTGCTCCTCTTGCAGGCGGCGACGTGAATTAAAGCAGAAAATACACCAACAAATGGCAAGGGGAAAACGGCACTTCAATTGCCCAGTTATAGTTTTTTCTCTTCTTTGCTAACAGAGTTGCATTTTCTACTATAATTCACGGCTCTCCTTCAAGCTGCGCACAGCCGCCCAACAATCGGAAATCCATGCACTGTTCGTAGCCGGAACATTGTCAGCAGAAAAGAACTGGTAAGGCATATCCAAATCCTTCAACACTTGCT
>CAZWPW010000232.1:0-2240 GCA_964635525.1 uncultured Bacteroidaceae bacterium | reverse complement strand
GCATCGAGGTCGACAAGCCCGTCATCAAGCCTGACGAGGAGTTCACTGTCAGCTACTCCGACCCCAACCACGCAGTAGCAGAGTACTGGGGCATCCGTGCAGCTGCATCCGATGACGATTCCGAGCCCCTGTTGTCAAGCACAAACTCCATTTCTGTCACTGGTTCCTTGAGTGATATCGGCCTTTACGACGTTGACGTTGTCGTGTCAGGCGACACCACCCGCTACCGTGGCTTGGTGCAGATTTCCGGTGATGAGGTTGGCGCTGTTCCCCAGATTTACTCGGTAGCCTTGAACGGCGGCACGGATGACGTGGAAGGAGTGACTGGCCAAGCGGTGACCTATTCGTACGTCGGGCGCGATGCCAACGGCGCAGTGTCTCGCGGCCTGCTCTTGCCAAGCAACGGCTTTGGCATGGACTTCCAACAATTCGGATTCGATGACACCTCGCCATTCACCATGGCGTGCTGGTTCAAAGCTGACGACCTCATTATGGGAACGTCTGGAATAACGGGCTTCTCAATACGCAATCCGTCACAAAGCTGGCCTGAAAACAACTGGGGATTCATGTGGCAGGACATAATGCAGGATTCAACAATTAGGGTGGCGATAAAAGATGCCGCCACGACTGGCCAAATGACTTTCCTCAACAAGGACTTCGAATTTGAAGCAGGGCGATGGTATCACATCTGCATAGTATTCGACTATAGCTCTTCATACGGTAGAATAGTATCCATTTACCTTAATGGCAAGTATATAGGAGGAGATACGGCTGGTAGCCTCTATTCTTACGGAAACGGCAGTGGATTCTACCTGATGTTTGGCGGATACGCGGCCAACCGTTCAGCATTCAACGGTGCGATTGACGAGTTGCAAGTATGGAGCAAGGCGTTGACTGAAGAAGAGGCAATAGCCACGATGCAACACCAAACAACGATAGATCCTGACCTTATAGGCTACTGGGACTTCGAGACAGATCCGGCAAGCGATGGATACATCTACAGCTCCGGAAGCAACCCAGAACTCAAAGCTTACATGATGATTGCAGAATCAGGCACAGACGGAGAGGGAAGCACTGAATTCACGCAAACATCGTCAATGTTCGATGCCGGCGCGCCATTCCTCGAAGGAATATTTGAAGTGACGACAGTTCCATCGTGGGGGCTTGACATAACCAACTCCACAACGTCGAACGAAACATACACATCCACGGAAGGGTCAGTCGACGTGACCTATTCCGTTGCCGGCGACTACGAGGCTACGTTGACGCTGAGCAACAGCTGGGGCGAGGACAGTGCAACCTTCCCGATGGTGCTTGTCTCTGTATCAGATGGTATCGACGAGGTTACTGGCGAGGTTAAGAACACCGTTTACCCGAACCCGTTCTATGACGAGTTGTATGTAGGCTTCAAGGATGCAGGTGCTTACACCGTCAGCGTTTACTCGTTGCAAGGCACTTTGGTATCAAAGCAGGCAGTATCAGCTATGAGTGGTGAAGTCATCCGCTTGGCAGTCAATGCCTCAGCTGGAACATATGTTGTCAAGGTCAGCGATGCTGCCGGCAACACGGTGACCACGGCAAAGGTCATAAAGAGGTAAGGCAACACCCTTGTAAGCAAACACATTTCTATAAATGGTGGAGAGGTACAGCCCTCTCCACCATTTTTTTTAATATGAAATACTACTAAGCAAGAAACGATATTAGGCAACGTGGAAACAACTCGCCAATCCTTCTGAATCAAGTCGTTGGCTCGCTGCAATAACCCGTAGTCATTTCGTAACCAACTTGCCTCTTGGCAGGTTACTCCTAGAGTGCTCCAGTATTATGTTAAAAAAAAAAAATATCACGGATTTATTTTGCATCATTGGTTATTAATGTTGAAAATTTCTATTTTGTAACCGTTTTTCTGCATCATAGATAGAATAATGTTAAACCGGCAATTCAGTTTAAGTCAAACAAAACAATTTTGAGTAAAATGAGAGTAAGACTGTTTCTTTTTGTTGCATGCGTCATGCTGGGTGTCGCTCTTCGGGCGCAGACGCCTTCTCATGACCACTACGTGCTTTACCCCTCCAACGGGCAGAACGACGACTTCGCCACGAAGTACACCAACTGGACACCCGGCGTACCTTTCGACAGCGAGTATGCCGACGACGAGGAGTTCTTCATCTCGCGCGTGAAGCTCCGCGAGCGTTTCACGAACAGCCAGACTCAGGTCGATCCCGACCTGAACCCGGAGC
>CAZWPW010000231.1:0-2297 GCA_964635525.1 uncultured Bacteroidaceae bacterium | reverse complement strand
GCGGCGCGCCGATCTGCTTTGCTGCAATTGGCGTAGCCGGATGAATGGTTGTGCTATCTCGCCGGTAATACTTCGCGATTCTTTGGCCAACATAATCGGAGTTTGCAACGAAGTAATCCACTCTTTGCGCTGCCTGATAATCCCACAGACGAACCTTATGGATCATACGCTTCATGAAAAACCGCTTTACAGCCCCCGCATCCCTCAGGTAGTCATAATACAAATCCCAAACATAGCGAATCGGGCTGTTGCAATAACAGATATGTATAGCGTCGGGACGAGTTATTACACCTTTACAGCAACTTGCGCAGATGCTAAAAACCAAGTCGTATTCGGTAAGATCAAGTGATTCCCATGCTTTGGGCATGAAAGATAGTAGGAGCTTATGATGGCTTTTGCCGCCAGGCCATTTTTGGATATAGGTAGTACGAATATCGCATTCAAGGCACCATTCTGGCGCCTTGGCTTCATCATAAACGAGCGTATAAATAGGTGCTTCGGGAAACATTAAATGGAGGTCGTATAGAACACGTTCACCGCCACCACGACTTACCAACCAGTCATGAATAAGTGCAACTTTTATATTGCCATAGTTGAAACTCATTCGTTATCCCACCAATTCACGAAACGCTTGATATCTTTTTCAACCAGAATATCACCCAGCTGAACTTCTATGACATAAAGCTCAGTCTTGATACGGAAATCATTCAACAAGGGTCAAAGTCGCACTTCTGATCCAATAGACAAAAAGATTAAGTGAAGCAAAATCTTCCTTTCCTAGTTTCCCTGCACGGTAAGTGTCGGGATTATGAGACTTACCGACTTACTCACCTTCCCGACCGCCTCTTGCCAAACATGGCGCCAAAGGTCGCAAGGAAGATGCGTGCGTCCATCGCGAAGCCGGCGTTTCGCACATACTCAAGCTCGATCTTCTGGCGCTCGCCACTTTCAAAAGTAGCATCATTGCGTCTTGTTACCTGCCACAGACCGGTTATGCCAGCAGGAACCGAAAGTATGGTTTTGGCATCGTCACCAAACCGCTCGATTTCCTCACGTAAGATCGCGCGTGGACCAACTACGCTCATGTCGCCTTTGAGCACGTTTATGAAGTTCGGTATCTCATCAATGCTTGTAGAACGCAGCTTTTTGCCTAGTGGGGTAATGCGCGGGTCATCATCCACTTTGTGTTCGCAATACCATTGATTAAGTTGCTTTTCATTGAAGTGCTTTTTGATATCGTCAGAGTCGGCAACCATGGTGCGAAACTTATATAGCTGAAATGTCCTACCACCCATACCAGCACGCTCCTGGGTATAGATAGGACTGCCACCCGTGTCTCTGGCGATGAACACGCAGAGAATCAACCCTGGGATAAAGCCAATGACTATCACGCATGCACTGAAGACTATGTCGAAGGCTCTTTTGCATATCCTGTAGGCCTTAGAGCCACCCACCCTATGCGCCACAGCTAACACCCCGCAGCGCACAGAAAGGGGAGGCTTTTAGTAAGCTCCCCCCCCCCGGATCATTGTACGAACGGTGCCTAAGACAAGTCCCAGGTCATGAGCAACCGAACGACGCCTTATATAATCGAGGTCAAGATCGACCATCTCTTCAAAAGCTGAATCGCTCCTAGGTCCTGCCTGCCATGCCCCGCCGCAGCCGGGCTTGACGGTTAGACGGCGCTTTGCACGCTCGTCATACAGGGCAACCTCTACGGGCAAACCCGGGCGCGGTCCTACAAGAGACATGTCGCCTTTAAACACGTTGATAAGCTGTGCCAATTCATCAATTGAGTGACGCCTGATAAAGGCCCCAACACCAGGGATAATGCGCGGATCATCTTTTATCTTGAACAGCGGACCGTCTGCTTCGTTGCGATCCTTCAGCTCTTCTAACAACGCATCGGCATGAGGTTGCATGGAGCGAAACTTCCACATGCGAAAGAGTTTGTAGGTACCGTCTTTTTTCAGACGACCCACCCGCAACTGGGAGTAGAGCGGGCTTGCCCCGGGAGATTTGGCACAGATGATGGCGCTAAGAATTGCTCCAGGTACGAGCAGCACTACGATTGCCGCACCTGAAGCGACAATATCGAAGCTGCGTTTGACAAAGCGATAGAGAGGGCGTGATAAATCAGGTTTGAGTCCGGAGTTGGCGGACAAAAGAAGTTTAGCGGCGGCATCCTGATTGCCCGCAGTAGCATTAGCGACAGTGGTAGCGGCGATGGTAGTGGTAGCACCCTGGCTGCTAGCAACGGCGTCGGTGGCAGCGACGGCAGTATCTTGGCCGCTAGT
>CAZWPW010000230.1:0-2299 GCA_964635525.1 uncultured Bacteroidaceae bacterium | reverse complement strand
TTTGATGGTTAAATGTTTTGTTATGAAAGATGCTGTAAAGTTACGAAATATGTATAAAATGCTTTTACCCCCCATTTTTATAATTAATTAACAAAGCATCAACACTCCCTGCATACAAAATCAAAATTAGCAGAACGACAGCAAAATGGCAAAATTTCCAGCAATCTGTATAGCAAAACCATGGAATTGATTACTGGAAAACTTAACGAAGGTTAAATATGCCCGACCTGCGGAAACATACAACCCAAGGAGGGAAAACATACAACCCAGGGGCGGAAAACATACAACCCAAGCCGCCCTTGGGTTGTATATCTTTTTGTCAACTCGCCGCCCGTGGGGGAAAGGCATTTATATGCATCCTGAGCCAGCCCGGAATGCATACTGGACCAACTTGCCGGCCCTTGGCATCCGTGCCGGGAACTACCCTGCCTGCGGGCTGCAGTTTTTCATTTGCTTCATTATTGCCTCTATTTTGGATATTTCCTCGTCCGTGAACGGAGGCGAGTAGAGGCATTGCATGCTGTCGGCGAGCTGCGCCGCCGAGCTTGCTCCTATGATGACGGTGGTCACGTTCGGATCTGCCAGCAGCCACGCCAGCGCCATTCCAGCAAGGCTTTCTCCCCGGCATAGGGCTATGTGGTTCAACCCTGCGAGTGCGTTGAGCAGCTCCGGTGTGAGGCGTTCACGTTTGAGGAAGTTGCCTTGCGCCATACGCGAACCGGGTGGCACTCCTTGCAGGTATTTGTCCGTCAGCAGCCCTTGCGCCAGTGGCGAAAATGCCACGAACCCTACGCCTGATGCCGCCGCATCGTCGATTATCCCGGTTTCGTCGGCCTTCGTGTCGAGCATGTTGTACCTTCCTTGGTAGGCCAGGCAATGCACGCCTTGCCTTGAAAGGAAGCTGTAGGCGTAGAGAGCCTCATTTTTGGGGTATTTCGACAGCCCAGCGTAGAGCGCCTTGCCGCTTTTGACGATGTCAGCAAGTGCCTGGAGCGTTTCGTCGACGGGTGTCAAGGGGTCGTAACGGTGCGAATAGAAGACGTCGACGTAGTCGAGGTTCATCCTTTTCAGGCTCTGTTCAAGGCTGGCTACGAGGTGTTTCCTCGAGTTCCACGTGCCGTAGGGGCCAGGCCACATGTCATGTCCCGCCTTCGTGCTTATGAACAGTTCGTCACGGTGCGTTGAGAACGACGATTTGATGAGCCTCCCCATGTTTTCCTCGGCGCTTCCCGGCGGCGGCCCGTAGTTGTTTGCAAGGTCGAAGTGGTTTATCCCGTGGTCAAAGGCGTAGTGCGCCATGGTGCGGATGCTTTCAAAGGTGGTATCGCCTCCGAAGTTGTGCCACATTCCGAGCGACAGTTCCGGCAGCAACACACCGCTTTCCCCGCAACGGCGGTATTTCATTCCGTTGTCGTACCGGTCATTTGCCGCGACATATCGATTGTCCATACAATGCGTTTTCGTTGTGTTCTTCAACAGCCAAATATAAGGAAATTAACGCGAAGCCATCTGTTTCCGAGCCACAAAAAACGCAGTTGCGCTTTTTTTCCGCTGTCCGCATTGAAGACACCGCCCCGTGCCGTAATTTGGACTATTTCGTTACCTTTGCGAGAAAGGCATAACAGATGTGCCATTACCTTAATAAACACCTTGGCATGCTGGCAGCTGCGGCTCTCATCGGCGCGGTGCTGACCTCGTGCAACCATGGACACGATGCTGACAGCGCGCCCTCATCTGCCCTGCATAGCTGCTCCAAGCATGATGCACAGAAACTTGACAGCACTCTTTCGGCGACAAACGTCATAATACACGGTTTGGGGCAAAACGCCTCGTCTTGGGATGCTGTTTCGGAGAGGCTAGAGGGCAAAGGCCTCATGGCGCAGCGGCCTGATTTGTATTCGATGTTATCGGGCAAATCAAAGGATTACCAGACCCTGCTGAATGAGTTTTGCGATTACTGCGACAGTTTCGGCACGCCTGTGAACCTGTGCGGGTTGTCATTGGGCGGGCTTCTGGCTCTCGATTACGCCAAGCTGCATCCGGGAAAAGTCCATTCGCTTATCCTCATCGGCACGCCATATAAGATTCCGAAGTTTCTTCTTTCGATTCAGAATTTCGTGTTCCTGTTCATGCCGGGCAAGAACTTCGAGCCGCTGGGTCTCAGCAAAAAAGACTTCATCGCGCTTAGCCGGAGCTTGAAGAGGGCAGACATTGCGGCCGGCTTGCAGGAGATACGTTGTGAAACGTTGGTCCTTTGCGGCGAGGAGGACAAGGCCAACTTGAAAAGTGCCAGGTTGCT
>CAZWPW010000229.1:1604-2307 GCA_964635525.1 uncultured Bacteroidaceae bacterium | reverse complement strand
ATCAAGCCCTTAAGTCTCATCGACTTGCTTGGTAAATTAAAGCCCAACGTTACTTGGTGGGGGTGTCGTTCCAGCTCAAGCAGTTGGGCAATCTTGAAGAGTTTATCGGGCGGAAGGTGGTCAATAACCGTGCCGTTGCATAGGGCGGCAACTTTGAGTTCTTTGCCTGTCTTTTCCATAAGTTTACGTGGTTAATGGTGGATTTTTAAATGAATTGTGTAAAATCTACCTTTCGAGTGTCTTGCTGATGATAGCTTGCCGGACGAAAAGTCCGCCTTTTGCCTGTTGGAAATAGTATGCTTTCGGATCGTTGTCAACTTCCTGCGCAATCTCTCCTACTCGGGGCAGGGGATGAAGCACACGCAGATTCTCACGCGTTCCATCAAGCATCGCGCGGGTCAGTGTGTAGACATTCTTCACACGCTCGTATTCCATCGGATCCAAGAAGCGTTCGCGCTGCACGCGAGTCATGTAAAGAATGTCCACATCGTGCAGTGCATCAGCTAGTTCGCTGACTTCTTTGAAAACTATGTCATGCCTGCGACAAAACGATTTGTATTCTTCCGGCAGAGCCAATTCCAGAGGTGAAACGAAGGTGAAGGTGGGCTGAAAATGCGACAGAGCTTGTATGAGCGAATGTACGGTGCGTCCATATTTCAGGTCGCCCGCCAAGCAGATATTGAGCCCTTCGAGCCGTCGTTGC
>CAZWPW010000229.1:0-1594 GCA_964635525.1 uncultured Bacteroidaceae bacterium | reverse complement strand
CAGCCTGCCTTGCGTTTTCAAAATAGCGTACAAATCGAGTAAAGTCTGCGAAGGATGCTGGTTGGAACCGTCGCCCGCGTTGATGATAGGTACTGACGACACTTCGGCTGCGTAACGTGCAGCGCCCTCCAAGTAGTGCCTGATGACAATCACATCAGCGTAGCCTGCGACCATTTGCACCGTATCGTGCAGCGTTTCGCCCTTGGCTGCGCTGCTGGTTGCTGCGTCAGAGAAGCCGATAATCTTGGCACCCAAACGGATGGCGGCAGCTTCAAAACTCAGACGTGTTCGGGTGGAAGGTTCGAAAAACAAGGTGGCAACCACCTTCCCCGAAAGCGTCGTCTGGTTGGGAGATGCTTCAAAATCGGTCGCGGAACTGAGCACCGACAGGATGTCGTCACGGCTGTAGTCGCTGATGGAAACTAAACTTTTGTTGTTCATGATACGCGAAAATGTTGATTTTATTTCTTTTCAGACGGCTCGTGCTCGTTTGAGCGGATAATGTTGATGAGTAGAAACGCGCTGTTTGCTCACATGCATGGCGTTTGTGCATGCTGACATTTAGGGCGTTAGCTGCGGGACAAAAGTAATTATTTTTCTATAGAAAACGAAAATTGCCGCTGTGGAGCGGCCGCCTCGGAGGACGCTTTTTGCGGAAAAGGGAGGATGCAGCGGTTGAAATGCTTACTCTTGTTGTAGCAAATCTTTCCAAACAGGCAGTGCACGCTTGAAGAGCTTGACGGTTTCTTGCAGGCTCGCGTGGCTTTCAGCACCCGCGGCATTCAGATGACCACCGCCCCCGAAGAGCTCACCGGCTACTCTGTTGGCCGGAAAAGCCCCCTTGGAACGAAACGAAATATTTACGCGATCGGCCTCCTCGCGCATAAGAACCGAGAAAACAACACCTTGTATTGAGAGCGGAACGTTCACTATTCCCTCTACGTCGCCGGGCTGGTAGTAGAAGCGAGCCAGCTCTTCGCGAGAAAGAACAATCAATGCAGTGCGGAATTTCGGATACAGCTTCAGTTTGCGATAAAGGCTGTAGGCGTTGAGTCTCAAACGTCCATGCGAATAAGTGTAGTAGACTTTTCGGTAAATGTCATCCTTGTCGATACCCAATTTGAGTAGCTCGGCGATGATGGAATATAGTTCCGGATGGTTCGAATTGTAACTAAAGTTGCCCGTGTCAGTCATCATTCCCGTGTAGATACATTGTGCACACTGGAGCGTAACGTGCTCAAAATGCCCCATGCGGCATATCATTCTGAAGACCATTTCACTGGTGGACGACATCTCGGGATAGGATATAACCAGCTGGGCGAAGCTCTCCGGATGCAGATGATGATCCACAACAATTTTCGGAGCGGTAGTATGAACAAACAGCTGCTCGAGCGCACCAAGTCGATGTAAAGCGTTAAGGTCTAAGGCAAATACTAAATCTGCTTGGGTGAAAAGCTCACGGGTGTGCTCCGGCTCACTGTTGAACACAGTGATTTCCGCTGCCCCCGGCATCCACGACAGGAAGTGAGGAAACGAGTCGGGGACGACAACTTGTGCCCGCTTTCCTACCTTGCGCTGATAATGACACAGCGCA
>CAZWPW010000228.1:0-2311 GCA_964635525.1 uncultured Bacteroidaceae bacterium | reverse complement strand
ACATCGTGCTGAGCAACCCCCCATACGCTGTCTCCTCTTTCCTCCGCACCACACGGGATTGCTATACCGCACGGGATTTCGGGCTGTATGCCTCACTTACGGACAACAGTTCCGAAATAGAATGCCTGTTTGTCGAGCGGACAAAACAATTGCTCAAAGACGGAGGACTCGCGGGGGTCGTCTTGCCAAGCTCCATATTGAGCAATTCCGGAATATATGCCAAGGCACGCGAGATAATATTGCAGTACTTCGAAATCGTGGCCATTGCGGAGTTCGGCGGAAACACTTTCATGGCAACAAGCACGAACACGGCAGTCTTCTTCCTGCGACGCAGGGACAACTATTTCGCAGCCAACACGAAAAACGCCGTCGAAACATATTTCAGGACATTGAACGACGTGACCGTAAACGGCATGGAAAAACCCGCCGCGAAATACGTCGCCCACGTGTGGGAGGGGCTTGGACATGACGATTATGTCACATTGTTGCAGAAAGCGCCTAACGACAAGGTAAAAGCGCACGGAATTTACATCGGCTACCGGAAGAAACTCTCTTCCAGGGGCGACGAAAAGATTCTCGATGAGATTTTAAGAATCGAGGCCGAAAAGCTAACGTACTTCATCCTGGCATACCCGCAAAAGGTCGTCATTGTCAAGAGCGGGGAGAAAGAGGCCGAAAAGCGTTTCCTCGGATACGAGTTCTCGCGACGCAGGGGACACGAGGGAATACACGCCATGCAAAGGAGGAAACACATCGACGAATGCACACGGCTCTTTGACGCAGAGGTGTACGACAACCCCGGGAAAGCAAGCACGTATGTTTACAGGGCCTTCAAAGGCGACTTCTCGTCACCCATAACAGGAGACATGCAACAGCACGTTACCCGCGCAGCCTTAATCGACATGCTTGCCTTCGACAGACCCGTTTTTGAAAAGAACATCACGATAACACCCAGAAGAAAAGCAACTATAAATAATAAATATTCAATAATGAAACCTATTGCTGACTTGGCAAAGGTTATACATGGTGTCACTTATTCAAAAGAAGACCAAGTCCAAAATGAAACGGATAATGTTATATTAACTGCTGACAATATAACACTGAATGGTAGCATAGAAATTGGCAAACAGATTTACCTAAAATCAGACAAGAAACTGGATTCAGATAAGTTGCTGAAAAAGGATGACATTTTTATTTGTCTTTCAAGTGGAAGCAAAAGCCATATAGGCAAGGTTGCTCTCATAGAACACGACACATCATTTTATGCAGGTGGTTTTATGGGCATAATAAGACCAACCTCAGATAAGATATCCCCCAAATTTTTATATGCCGTATTAAACAGCACCTTATATAGACAAATAATAAGGGATGAAAGTGGCGGTAATAATATCCGGAACTTGTCACAATCCATCGCTCGAATCAAAATACCCGTTCCACCTATTGACATTCAAAAACAGATTGTTGAGGAGATTGGCAAGGTGGAGGATTCTGTATCATTGTCAAAACGACTTATATATAATTATGAAGCAGAAATAGAAAAACTGCTATCCTCGATCAACTTTGAAGAGCATGAACTGAGCACCGTCGCCCCGTTCGCCACCAAGTCCGTCAAGTACCAGGACATAGCACCCGGGACATACGTCACGACGGACAACATGCTACAAGGAAAAGCAGGCATCGTCCCCTTTGCAGGAGAGCCGAACGTTTCAACCATCACGGAGTACAAGAAAGGCGACATACTGGTCTCCAACATCCGGCCATACCTTAAAAAGATTTGGTTCGCGGACAAAGACGGAGGATGCTCAAAGGATGTACTCGTGTTAAGGCCATCCGACACAAGCAAATACCTCCCGGAATACATTTACCACATGCTGCGAAGGGACGCATTCTTCCAATATGCAATGGAAGGGAAGAAAGGACTGAAAATGCCACGCGGGAACAAGGACGACATCCAAAAATACAGAATCCCCATACCACCCGTCGAAGAACAGCACCGCATAGTGTCACGGGTGGAAGCGTGGGAGCAGGAAATCGCAAAAGCACGCCTGCTCGCCGCAAAGGAAGCGGACAGGAAACAGGAAATACTCGGCAAATACCTGTAAACCCTCCCCCCGCACGCACTTTTTCACCTGTCGCCACCCCTTCCGCGCCCGAGGCCATCGCGCGCCACGCCAAACGGAGGAAAACCAAAACAGCAGCTCACACCTAAATGACTTGCAAGATTTTGTACAAAAAATGTACACGGTTGGGCGAAAAGCCGTAACTTTGTGGCAAACAAACAAAGGCAAGTTATGGTAATGACAGTTTCTGA
>CAZWPW010000227.1:0-2315 GCA_964635525.1 uncultured Bacteroidaceae bacterium | reverse complement strand
TGGAATCCTCCAACCGGTTGCGCTTTTTATTCTTTTGAGTTGCATTTTCTACTTTAATTCACGCTCTCTTGCCCTCATGCTATGAATCGTCGCAAGTGCATCGTTTCATTGTTGTGATTGTACGGCAGACTTTCATTGCCGTCGGCTTTTGCTATCTTTGCCAAAAGCATATCTGACAGAGATGGATTCAAATGTGACCTCCCAGTCCGGGCAAGACCCGATGAAGATGATATTCAATTACGATGACGTGTTCTTCAGTTTCTTCTATGGAAGTGCTGAGAGTTGCGTACACCGCTCCCTTGACTTTGCCCTTAACTATGTCCATTCGGGCGAGATGCTCATCGACAACGGCACGGTGCAGGTGCGTGTCGCCAAGGGCGAGTGCGTTTTCATCCCCCGCGACCACACCATAACGATGTGGAAGCGTCCCTCGGGCGAGGAGCGTTATTGCGGGATATACATGAAGTTTACTCGCAAGTTCCTGCGTTCAATTTTCAGCAAGTATTTCCCCGCTGGTGCGGTGGCAGCCAAGGCCAGTTTTCCCGGAGGTGCAGTCAAACTGCCCTCAAGCGTTGAGATTGACAGCCTTTTCGCATCTATGCTCCCATATTTCAACCAGTCCGACAAGCCCCGCGATGACTTCATGCATTTGAAGCTTGAGGAGGGCTTGCTCGCTTTGCTCCACATTGACGAGCGTTTTTCCACTGTCCTTTTTGATTTCAACGAGCCTTGGAAGATTGACATCATCGATTTCTTGAACCAGAATTACATGTATGACCTCACCATCGAGGAGCTTGCGCGCTACACGGGGCGCAGCCTTTCGACGTTCAAGCGCGACTTCAAGAAGCTGAGCGACCTCACCCCGGCGCGTTGGCTGCTCAGCAAGCGGCTAAGCGAGGCCTACGAGATGATGAGGGGTGGCGGCCGCAAGATATCCGAGGTCTGCCAGGCTGTAGGTTTCAAGAATCCCTCGCATTTCTCTACTGCTTTCAAGCGTGCCTACGGTGTTCCGCCTACAGAGGTGTGAACCGCGCATTTGTCATTGTTTCTTTATGCTTCTGCCGCCTTGCCGGTGTTGTCGTGGACTGCCGGCAAACGAAAGTTGGGCTTTTCGGAAACGCCTTTTCCTCCGCCTGCCGATATCTTTGCGAAAGAAACCAGAAAACGGTAGAAACAATGCTAACCAAATTGAAACTTTTGTCGGCCGTGCTGCCGGCCTTGGCCATGCTCTTGGCCGGGTGCGGGCAAGCCGGAGGACAATTAAAAACAGACAACGACATGAATGGCAGTTTGAACCTCGTTAAGGAGTGGGACAAGGTGTTCCCGCAAAACGACAAAGTCGACCACGAAAAGGTCACGTTCCATAACCGCTACGGCATCACATTAGCGGCAGACCTTTATATGCCCAAGGGCGTGAAGGGCAAGTTGCCCGCCATTGCGGTGAGCGGGCCTTTTGGCGCGGTAAAGGAGCAGGTATCAGGGCTTTACGCACAGGAATTGGCAGCACGTGGATTCTTGGCAATAGCTTTTGACCCCTCCTACACTGGCGAGAGCGGTGGCGAACCCCGTTATGTGGCTTCGCCAGACATCAACACGGAGGATTTTTGTGCGGCGGTAGATTACCTCTCGACACGCAGCGATGTAGACAAGGAACGCATAGGCATCATCGGGATATGCGGCTGGGGCGGATTCGCGCTCAATGCGGCGGCTATCGACACGCGCATCAAGGCATCGGTGGCATCGACCATGTATGACATTGGGCGCGTGACGGCAAATGGCTATTTTGATTCAATGGATGCCGATGCCCGACATGAATTGCGCAAGCAGCTCAATGCCCAACGTACTGACGACTACGCCAAAGGATCTTACGCCTTGGCAGGCGGAGTCGTTGACCCGTTGCCAGATGACGCGCCGCAGTTCGTCAAAGACTACCACGCCTATTACAAGACCGAGCGCGGATACCACGAGCGTTCCCTGAACTCAAATGGAGGGTGGAACAAGACCTCGTCGCTCTCGTTTCTGAATACACCCATCCTTGCGTACAGTGATGAGATACGCAGCGCAGTGTTGGTAGTGCATGGCGAGAAAGCACATTCGCGTTACTTCAGCGAGGATGCATTCAAGCGTCTAAAAGGCGATAACAAGCAACTGTTGATTGTCCCGGGAGCATCGCACGTTGACCTCTACGACAATTACGAAAAGATACCGTTTGATGCTATTGAAACATTCTTCAATGGTTATTTGAAGTAATGGCTTGGTTGAGGGTGACTCAAAAGAGATTTTGAAGTTGGCCTCTTGCTGTTTCTAAACAAAAG
>CAZWPW010000226.1:0-2342 GCA_964635525.1 uncultured Bacteroidaceae bacterium | reverse complement strand
CGCCCACTGCGAGCGCGGGACAACGGTATTGTTCACCGCTACGGCCAAACCTTTGCCGTCCAAACCCAAAGAGGAGAGGAAAGCGCCTAACTTGGTCGGAGTCGGGAGCGAATGTTCCTTCGAATTCAATGTCACTTTCATATTCCTTCAAAATTGAAATAAAAAGACGGGAAAGGATAAGGGGAGGCATCACGTCACACGAACAATCCCTGCATCAGCATTGCCTGTCGACAGGTCATGAGGGTATAATCTCAGCCTTGAGGTCGCATGACCCGCAAAGCACCCCTTTGTCTTTTCAACCGGTGCGAAGTAAGCACATATTTCCTACAAACCAAAATTTCCCGGACAAAAACAGGTGCAGGCGGATAAAATCACGAATGCGGAAGCAACCGGCAAGTACAGCATTAGTAAATAAATGTGATTTCTACAGATAGGTTGAGTTTCGATTCCCGTCGCCTGGCAAGTTGACAAAAAGATATACTACCCGAGGGCGGCTTTGGTTGTATGTTTTTCCGTCTTGCATACTATGTTTTCCCTCCTTGGGTTGTATGTTTCCGAAATCCAGGCACTTTTAACTTTTGTTAGTTTTTGGTTAAGCGATACACCCGTTTTGCTTTACAATTTACTGGATTGCTTGCCAGTTTGCTGTCATTATGATGGGGTGACCCAAAAGTCAAGAATGACAGGACGGGGTGCCCTTTTTCATTGTATTTCGGTATTTTTGAAAGGCATATAGATTAACGGTTATCCTCTTGAATATAAATGAGATAGTCATCATTTTATCCTGACAGAATTGAGGACTATTAAGCACGGGGGTGACCCTGACCATTGCATTGAATGGATTTTGGGTCACCCCCGTGCTTTTTTGTACTTTTGAATTGCATTTTTTACTTTTACTCTCGATGAAGTCCGGACAAGCCATCCGACGTTTCTTCTGCAATGCCGGAATGCGCTCCGCAAAGCGGACTGACACGATGACAATGAAGCGAAAGTACATCATAATGATAATAGTGTCGGCGATGATAGTGGCAGCTGCAATCGTGACGGCATGGCACTTGTGGCATCCTGTGGAACGCCCGGACGGCAAGACTTTGCTGGCCAAGGGCATAGAGGAGGTGAACAAAAACAACGTGGCGCAAGCTTTCTACCTGTTGCAACAGGCCACCGAGACCTTGGCGGAGCGGAACGACTCCAACCACCTGTTTGAGGCCATCGTATATGCCGCGTTGCTCTACGGCGAGACAGGACAGCACGACAGTGCCTACGCCAAACTGAAGCAGGTGGAATACCGCGACGTGCCCAATTACAAGGACTATGCCTCGCAATATTACCTGCGCATGATGGGCTACTACAAGCTGGCTATCGACCGCGACTATGCCGCCGCCGAGATGTTTACGCTCCGCGCAATAGAATTCTCGCGCGAGAAGTATCCGGGCGATGCCGCCTACATGTATATGGACATGGCCAACCTCGCCGAAATCCACATCACGGCAGGACAGACGGAAAAGGCGCACCCGATACTCGACAGCCTCGAGAGCATGGAGAGGGGGGAATACTCACTGTACATTTCTGAGGTCTACTACTGCCGTGGCCTCATGGCCTTGCAGGACGGATTACGCGACACGGCGGCTGGCTACCTGACCGCCTGCGCTGAGGTTTCGCACAAGTACAACTCTTTCAACAACGAACTATCCGCGCTCAAGCTGCTGTCGGAAATAGACAGCGCAAACAACGACCTGCCGCGCTACATCGCACACTACCAAGCTTACAACAACCTGCTGGAGCGCATCAAAGGAAAAGAAATCCACCACAAGATTGAGATGATGAACGAGCAGCACAAAATGAACCTGCTGCGGCAGGAGAGCGCAAAGCGGTCGATGGCCTTCAAGCTCACGCTGTGCATAATGTGCTCGGTCATAGTGGCGATGCTTACCATAATAGTCTACATATACAAAAGCGCAAAGACTAGACACAAGTTGGCGCGCATAGAAAAACAGAGGCTCGACGATGCCGTGGAGCTCGAAAGGCTGGAAAACGAGCTGCTGCAGCTCAAGCTGCGCCAGCAAGGCAAGAAGCTCGACAACGCGCACAAGGAAAACATTGCGATGAGCATGAGGCTCGCGGAGAAGGGTCGCGACGCGGGCGTGGCGGGGCCGATGGTGAGCATACTGCGGGAAATGAACAGTGACTTCATACGCAAGATCGAGACGATGTATCCGCGAATATCTCACAACGACATAAGGTTGATGTGCCTGATAAGAATGGGACTACCCTCCGGAGAGATAGCAGGGACGCTCAACATCACCATGGACAGCCTGCACAAGTCGCGCTACCGCCTGCGC
>CAZWPW010000225.1:0-2365 GCA_964635525.1 uncultured Bacteroidaceae bacterium | reverse complement strand
TTATGGTTCGTGGGCTAATGAAGGACAGTTGTGTCAGGAAGCTCTCGAACCGGGAATGAAGGTGATTAAAAACAAGGATGGTGTGCGCAATGCACACACTGCTCATGCCGAAGTGATGTTTTCGTTGGATGGGCAGCCACAGGAGAACTCGGGGCGTGTAATCGGGGCTGCTCTGTGTTATAGCGGCAATTATAAGCTGCGCATCGATACTCACGACGACGAATATCACCACTTCTTTGCTGGAATCAATGAAGAAAACTCCGCTTATGCCCTGAAAAAAGACGAGGTATTCCGAACGCCTGAACTGGCGCTGACCTACAGCGACGAGGGGCTGAGCGGGAACAGCCGGATTTTTCACCGTTGGGCGCGGCTTCATAAGCTGGCACATGGAAACGTGCTGCGTAAAATCCTGCTTAACAGTTGGGAAGGTGTTTATTTCGATATCAACGAAGAAGGAATGGACCAGATGATGGGAGATATCGCCTCCATGGGTGGCGAACTCTTTGTAATGGACGATGGATGGTTTGGCGGCAAGTATCCACGGTTGAATGACAGCTCCTCACTGGGCGACTGGACAGTCGATACGAACAAATTGCCGGGAGGTGTAGAAGGACTGCTGGAGGATGCCAAAAAGCATGGCATCAAGTTTGGTATATGGATTGAGCCTGAAATGACAAATACTGTCAGTGAGCTTTATGAGAAGCATCCGGACTGGGTACTGAAGGCACCCGAGCGTAAACCTGTGTCAGGTCGGGGAGGTACCCAGCTGGTGCTCGACATGACCAACCCCGAGGTGCAGGACTTTGTCTTCAAGGTGGTAGACAATCTGATGACTGCGTATCCGGAAATAGACTATATCAAGTGGGATGCCAACATGTCCATACTCAATCATGGTTCTTCCTATCTCGACAAGGACAGCCAGAGCCATCTTTACATAGAATTTCACCGGGGGCTGGAAAAAGTATGCCAGCGCATACGCGCCAAGTATCCCGAACTTACCATACAGGCTTGTGCCAGTGGGGGCGGACGTGCAAACTATGGGCTTCTGCCTTATTTTGACGAGTTTTGGGTGAGTGACAATACGGATGCCTTGCAGCGCATCTACATGCAGTGGGGCACATCGTATTTCTTTCCGGCCATGGCGATGGCTTCCCACATCAGTGCCGCACCCAACCACCAGACATTCCGTACCATACCTTTGAAATACAGAATCGATGTAGCCATGAGCGGACGTCTCGGCATGGAGATTCAGCCCAAGAACATGACGGACGAGGAGAAGGCTTTGTGCAAGAATGCAATTGAAGCGTATAAGGTTATTCGTCCTGTGGTGCAAATGGGTGACATTTACCGTTTGGTTTCGCCCTACGATAAACTGGGAGTCGCTTCATTGATGTACGTATCTTCCGAGAAGGACAAGGCTGTATTCTACTGGTGGAAGACTGAGCATTTCGTTAACCAGCACTTGCCCCGCGTCAGGATGGCCGGTTTGTGCCCCGATAAGGTTTACCGGATTCGCGAGTTGAACAGAATTGACAACACCCCGCTCAATTTTGAGGACAAAACCTTTAGCGGAGCCTATTTGATGGCTAACGGTCTGGAGATTCCTTACAACCATCGGGTCGATTATCATAAGCAGAATGACTACTCCAGTCGCATTCTCTATTTGGAAGAAGTGAAATAGTTCCTTGTCCCTTCGGCGGCCGGTAATTCAAGAGGCTCAAAAGCCGTATGAAAACTGATTGTTTCATAGGCTTTTGAGCCTCTGTATTGTGTGCGATGGCGTGCAGGTGGACTACTGACTGTACGTATTGTACACGGCAGCCGTTTGTGCCGCTTAACGGTTGAAGCAGAGCGCCTCGCCCCGGCAGCTGTCGTCTACCGCATGACCGTCGTAGACGGTGCGGCCATTGACGAGGGTGCGCTCTATGCGCCAATCGAAGGTGCGGCCCTCCAGCGGACTCCAGCCGCATTTGCTGAAGATTTGCTCCTTGCCAAGCGTCCAGGGCGACTGGGGACGCACCAGAACCAGGTCGGCCCGGTATCCTTCCTGTATGAAACCCCGACCGCAGATATTGTATAGCCGGGCAGGCGCGTGGCACATCTTCTTTACCACCTGGCCGATGGTAAAGACGCCTTCACTGACAAGCTGCAACATGCTGACGAGCGAGAACTGCACCATAGGCATCCCCGATGCGGCTTTCGTTGCACCGCCTTTCTTTTCGGTAATGAGGTGTGGAGCGTGGTCGGTGGCTACAATGTCGATGACATCCGCGCACACAGCCTGGCGCAGGGCATCGCGGTCGGCGCGGGGCTTGACAGCCGGATTGCACTTGATGAGCGTGCCCAAGGTGCGGTAGTCGGCCTG
>CAZWPW010000224.1:0-2369 GCA_964635525.1 uncultured Bacteroidaceae bacterium | reverse complement strand
GAACAGGAACGCGGCATAACAATCACTTCGGCGGCAACGACAACATATTGGAACTACGCCGGGAACAAGTACAAGATAAACTTGATCGATACCCCGGGACACGTCGACTTCACAGCCGAAGTAGAACGCTCCCTGCGCGTGCTTGACGGCGCCGTGGCAACATATTGCGCCGTGGGAGGCGTAGAGCCGCAGTCGGAAACAGTATGGAGGCAAGCCGACAAGTACAATGTCCCGCGCATCGGGTACGTCAACAAGATGGACCGCTCGGGAGCTGATTTCTACGAGGTGGTAAGGCAGATGAAGGAAGTGCTTGGCGCTAACCCATGCCCAATAACCATCCCCATCGGCTCGGAGGAAAACTTCAAGGGCGTTGTCGACTTGGTGAAGATGAAAGCCATCCTATGGCACGACGAAACCATGGGAGCTGATTACGATGTAGAAGAAGTGCCCTCAAGCCTTGCGGCAGAAGCACAGGAATGGAGGGACAAGATGCTCGAGAAAGTGGCAGAGTTTGATGAGGCGCTCATGGAAAAATATTTCGACGATCCTTCGTCAATAACCGAAGAAGAGATTCTGAGGGCATTGCGCCAAGGCACACTGAAGATGCAAATCGTTCCGATGCTTTGCGGTTCGTCATTCAAGAACAAAGGCGTGCAGACCCTGCTGGACTACGTGTGCGCGTTCCTGCCATCGCCGTTGGACACGCCGAACATAACCGGCACAAACCCGGCAACTGGAGCAGAAGAAGACCGCAAGCCAAGCGAGGAAGAGAAGACTTCAGCTCTGGCATTCAAGATAGCCACCGACCCCTACGTGGGAAGGCTGACTTTCTTCCGCGTCTATTCCGGCAAGGTAGAGTCAGGGTCATACGTATATAACTCGCGCTCGGGCAAAAAAGAACGCGTGTCGCGCTTGTTCCAAATGCACTCCAACAAGCAAAACCCCGTTGAAGTCATTTCGGCAGGCGACATAGGCGCGGGAGTGGGTTTTAAAGATATCAGGACGGGCGACACACTGTGCGACGAACAAGCGCCGATAGTCCTTGAATCAATGGACTTCCCCGAACCAGTGATAGGTATTGCCGTCGAGCCTAAGACGCAGAAAGACATTGACAAGCTATCTAACGGCTTGGCAAAGTTGGCCGAAGAGGACCCGACCTTTACCGTCAGGACCGACGAGCAATCGGGGCAAACCATCATCTCTGGCATGGGAGAGCTGCACTTGGATATCATTATCGACCGACTCAAACGCGAGTTCAAGGTCGAATGCAACCAAGGCCGCCCGCAAGTGAACTACAAGGAGGCGATAACCAAAACGGTAGACTTGCGTGAGGTGTACAAGAAGCAATCTGGAGGACGTGGAAAGTTCGCCGACATCATAGTCAAAGTAGGCCCTGTTGATGAAGACTTCAAGCAGACTGGCTTGCAATTCGTCGATGAGGTCAAGGGCGGTAACATACCCAAGGAGTTCATCCCATCGGTTCAGAAAGGCTTCATCACCGCAATGAAAAACGGAGTCCTTGCCGGCTTCCCCATGGATTCGATGAAAGTCGTCCTGTCCGACGGATCTTTCCACCCGGTCGATTCCGACCAGCTGTCGTTCGAGATATGCGCTATACAGGCCTACAAGAACGCATGCGCCAAGGCAGGCCCGGTGTTGCTTGAGCCAATAATGAAACTTGAAGTTGTCACGCCCGAAGAAAACATGGGCGACGTCATTGGCGACCTCAACAAACGGCGCGGGCAAGTCGAAGGAATGGAAACAAGCCGTTCGGGCGCCCGCATTGTCAAGGCCATGGTGCCGTTGGCGGAGATGTTCGGATATGTGACTGCCTTGAGGACAATAACCTCAGGACGCGCCACCTCGTCGATGTCATACTCGCACCACTCTCAGGTCTCAACGACAATAGCTAAAACAGTGCTTGAAGAAGTCAAAGGACGAGTGGATTTGTTGTAAAAGCAAAGGGCAATGATAGCGAATGACTCTTATCGTTGCCCGAAAACATTAATAATAAAAACAGAAGTTTATGAGTCAGAAAATCAGAATCAAATTGAAATCCTACGACCACAACTTGGTTGACAAGTCGTCGGAGAAAATCGTCAAGACCGTCAAGGCAACCGGAGCGATAGTAAGCGGGCCGATACCGTTGCCCACGCACAAGCGCATCTTCACGGTCAACCGCTCGACTTTCGTCAACAAGAAGTCAAGGGAACAGTTCGAGTTGTCAACCTACAAAAGGCTGATTGACATATACAGCTCGACATCGAAGACCGTTGACGCGCTCATGAAGTTGGAGCTGCCCAGCGGCGTAGCAGTGGAAATTAAAGTTTAAGTTAACAACAAACTCAGTAGAAATGCCAGGATTATTA
>CAZWPW010000223.1:0-2372 GCA_964635525.1 uncultured Bacteroidaceae bacterium | reverse complement strand
CAACATGCTGCGGGTGAGGAATACGGCGGTGAAGAACGACGTTATCGTACCGATGACTAACGTAGTGGCAAAGCCTTTGATGGGTCCTGTACCCAAGACCATCAGGATGATGCCGCTCATCACCGTGGTGGCATTGGAGTCAATGATGGCTGAAATGGCGTTGCTGAACCCGTCTTTTACCGCGCGTTTTTGGTTCTTTCCTGAGCGCACCTCTTCACGTATGCGTTCGTATATGAGTACGTTGGCATCGACTGCGGTGCCTAATGTGAGTACGATACCTGCAATACCGGGCAGGGTGAGTACTGCCGAGAACGAGGCCAACACGCCGAGCAGGAAGAATATGTTAACAAACAAAGCGACGTCGGCAATCAACCCCGGCACCTTGCCGTAGTAGAACACCATGTAGCAGAGGACGAGTATGAAGGCAATGACAAAGGAGATAAAGCCGCTCCGTATGGCCTGTTGCCCCAATGACGGCCCTACGATATCCTCCTGAATGATGCGTGCAGGGGCAGGCATTTTCCCAGAGTTTAACGTGTTGGCCAGGTCTTTTGCTTCCTCGATGGTGAAGTTACCTGTGATTTGGGAGTTGCCGCCGGTAATTTCACTGTTGACGCGCGGAGCGGAATATACGTAGTTGTCGAGCACGATGGCGATGCACTTGCCGATGTTGTCTTTGGTCATGCGTGCCCAGGTTTTCGACCCATCGGCGTTCATGCTCATGCTCACATTGGCATAGGCCGACCCTTGCGTCATGTCGGCGCGGGCGTCGGTGATAACGTCGCCGGCTAACGGGGCGCGCCCGTCACGGTTGGTGATTTTAATGGCATACAGCTCGAAAATCTCACCTCGCTCATTAAGTGCTTTTACTGCCCAACGGAAGCCGAGGTCACGTGGCAGCAATTCGCGCACTTGCTTCATATTCAGGTAGGCATTGACTTGTGCCGTGTCACGACTTGACACGTAGCCAACCACCGGCCCGGTATATCCGCGCAGGGCTTCGGTTTGTGTAAGGCCGAACAAAGGGTTGGTCTTTTTGTATTCTTCCTGAAAATCGACGTTGTCGGCGGTTTCTACCTGTTCGTCGTCCAAGAGCTGCATCAAGCTGTCAATAGCCGTTGCGGCGATGTCGGTAGTGTCATTCTCTTCGATGTTTTCTCCCTCTTGAACCTGTTCCCCCTCTTCAGTTTCCTCTTTCGCAGGGGCGTACATTTCTGCCAGTATGCGGTTGGCTTCGGCTAAGTTCGCATAGATTTCGCTTATGTCATACGTTTCCCAGAACTCGAGGTTGGCCGACCCTTGCAGCAATTTGCGCACTCGCTCGGGCTCTTTGACACCCGGCAGTTCGATGAGGATGCGCCCCGTGTTGCCCAATTTTTGGATGTTCGGCTGCACGACACCGAAACGGTCGATGCGGTTGCGCAACACGTTAAAGGAGTTGTTCACGGCACCGTCTATCTCCCTGCGCAGTACGCTGATCACCTCCGCGTTGGTGGAATTGAGCGAGAGGTGGTCTTTGAGATCGTAGGTGCTGAAGATGGCTGCCAGCTGTGCGTTAGGGTCTATCTCGTGATATGCCTGCACGAACAAATCAAGATATTCCATCTGACTGTTGGTCTTCTGCAATTCACTGGCGCGTGCTATGGCTTGGTTGAAATTGTCAGTCTGGTTATGTCCCGACAGGGAGCGTATGACGTCGGGCACGGAGACTTCCAACGTCACGTTCATCCCGCCTTTCAAGTCGAGACCGAGGTTGATTTCTCTCTCACGGCATTCTTTTAGCGTATAGCCGAGCCACACTTTTTCATATCCTAACGAGTCGAGATACTGATACTCCTTCACCTTGTCTCCTCCGGCATACCGGCTCGCTTTCTTCGAGTAGATCGACGTTACGACGGTGAAGGAAAGGTAGAACAGACATACTATGGCAAGTGCGGCTGTGAAAATTCGTACGAGTCCTTTGTTTAACATGAATCTTTTGTTTTTTGAATAATATAGAACAATGGGTAATGATGACTTCTCACCTTGTCTTCCGAAGAAAACCCCCGAAGGCAACCAAGCGGCTGACTGACAGTGCGGGGTATATTTCTCATTTTATGAGGTGCAAAGGTAAGTTTTTTTATCAGAAAGTTGCAAGCTGCGGACAAAAAATGCCGGCACATGGCGGTTTGGGTGGTTCTTCGTGTAGCCTGCCGCCGGGCTGTTTGTGTCACGAAAAGCCTTGGCAACACTTCCTTTCTTGCGCTTCTATGCAGCTCTGACGGAATGAGTACGCAGCATACGGCGGATAGTTTTCCCGCAGTGAAATTTTCCTAAGCACGCAAGAGAAGAGAAAAAGGGAGTGCGATGGGAAGCATGCCGGGCAAGAATTT
>CAZWPW010000222.1:0-2375 GCA_964635525.1 uncultured Bacteroidaceae bacterium | reverse complement strand
TGCCATATCTCCGAAATAACAGTCGGCGAACTGCTATACGGTGCTTCATGCAGCATGAATAAGGAGAAGCATTTGAAACAGGTCTACGAATTCATAAGTTTGTTTAGCATTCAACCTATTTTTCCTATCCTGCCTATATACGCAGAAACGAAAGCCTTATTACGTAGCCGGGGTACTATGATAGATGATTTTGACCTGCTAATTGGCACTACTGCCTTAAAGCATGATATGGTACTCGTGACTGAAAATGTGAAGCATCTTACTCACATTCCCGGCGTAATCATTGAAAACTGGGTCAAGCGGTAAGCTACCCTACCTCCGGGTCACAGCAGATAAGGCGGACGCGCCGCCGCGAAGCCTGTCGGGTTGAGAAAATTGTTTTGCCCCCGATAGTTTGTTTTGCAGTGAGCCAGTCGACGGCGCGTCCTGCCAGTCAGTCAAGAGCTTTTTCGTGACTTTCTTTCGCAAAGAATAGTAAAATTGCTACTTTTGCATTGTGTGGTAAAAACGTCAATGCAATGAACGGAACTGCAATACGATGAAGACCGTAAAAGTCAGAGACATCATCCGGGAGTTGGAGAAAGACGGTTGGTTCTTGGCAAGGCAAAAAGGAAGCCACCGGCAGTTTCGCCATCCAAGAAAAAAAGGAACGACAACCGTCAACGGCGGCGGAAACGACGATGTCTGGGGATTACTTTTGAAGAGCATCGAAAAGCAATCAGGGCTGCGGTTTTAAACACAATCCCGTACGATTAGAAAAGAACGACGAACGAACAACACAGCAAGTCATGGAAAAGGTAATAATGGAAACGGCGCGGACCGAGGGCGGGTACAGTTGCGCTTGCGACCTGTTGCCCGGCTGGGTGGTCGCCTACGGTGGCGACTTCGAGGGTTTCAAGGCGTATGTGCAGGAGAGCATAGACTTCTATGTCGAGGGCGCACGGGAGGACGGCACGCCCTATCCAGCTGTATTCGACGGCGAGTATGAGCTTGTCTACCGTTTCGACGTGCGTTCCCTGTTGGACTATTATCGCGGCATCTTTTCGTTTTCCGCACTCCAAACCATCACTGGCATCAACCAGAAGCAGCTGGCGCACTACGCCTCAGGCCAGTCGAAGCCCCGCAGGAAGCAAGTCGAGAAGATTGCCGTCGGCCTGCGCAAGCTCGCAAAGGAGTTGGAAACGATTACCGTCTGACGGGAGCGGCTATCAAGGAGATGGAGTAAACAATACGGCTCAATGGCCGCGCACTGCTGCTGCCGCTTCGAAAGAGGCGGCAGCGGTGTTTTTTGTCAGTTGTTTTTGCTCTAATTCTTGGGAGAAAATCTATATTTGCCAATGATACAAACGCAGCAAACCATGAAAATAGGAGATAAAGCTAAAGTGTCCCCGACGCTCACGGGTGAGCCGGACTGGGTGGAGGGTGAAGTAATTGACATAGAGCAAAATCCTTTCAAGGGCGTAGTGATAGCAATTAAAGACAACTTGGGCAGGATTTTCTTCGGTGAGGAAAGCTACTTCGAACCAATAAAGGTATAGAGCCATGTATGCCATAGATTGAGATTATTCTTCGAATAACCCATACCGCCCCTCACCTCTGTCAGGGTCTTCTGTCATGTTCACTCAAAACGTCCTTCAAAGAAAGAAGCGGCGTTTTTTTTGTGCATACACAGAAATTCCATAAGTTTGTATTTGTAATCTTCATGATAGTGAAGATTAATGCCTGATAACAACTATAACTATCATTATGATGACATATAAAAAAGTGTATTATGGTAGATTTTTATGAATACTCTACACCTGAGCTTGTAAGGCTATTAGGCATCAGGTTCAAAGAATATAGGATTCGTTGCAATCTTACACAGAAAGATGTTTCAGAGCAATCTGGTATTGGGCTAACAACCATCCACAAATTTGAAAATGGCACGGCCTGCAATATTTCGTTGTCAACATTCATCGTGTTGTTGAAAGTTGTCGGGCAAATCAACACGATGGACAACCTTCTTCCAGAGTTGCCAGAATCTCCTTACCTGATGCGTAAAGATGGCAAAAAGGCACAACGTATCAGGCATTCCAAATAGCATAAACTTATGGTACAGTCGTTGAAAGTGCTCCTTTGGGGTGAGGAAGTTGGAAGGTTGGCTTGGGATGCCAAACGAAAATTAACGTATTTCATGTATAACCCGGCCTTCTTGAAGAAAGGTCTGAATATTTCTCCATTAGTCGCACCAGTTGGTGGAGCAAGGGGACTTGCACCAATATGGGGAGAAGAAGCTAAGATTTATCATAAATTACCAGCATTTGTGGCCGATTCGCTGCCAGATGCATGGGGTAACCAACTTTTTGATTTATGGCGTCAGCAAAACCACCTGTCAA
>CAZWPW010000221.1:0-2424 GCA_964635525.1 uncultured Bacteroidaceae bacterium | reverse complement strand
CAGCGGGAAGCATGTTTATCTTATGGCTTGGCGAGAGGATAACCGACAAGGGCATAGGCAACGGAGTGTCATTGATAATCATGATAGGTATAATTGCCCGCCTGCCACAATCGCTTTTCCAAGAGCTGATATCAAGAATGTCAGAAAGGACTGGAGGATTAGTCATGTTCCTCGTTGAACTCGCATTCCTTGTTTTGGTCATGGCAGCAGCAATCATGTTGGTGCAAGGAGTGCGCAGGGTACCGGTGCAATACGCTAAACGCGTCGTAGGGAATAGGCAAGTAGGCGGAGCACGCCAGTATTTGCCCCTTAAGGTCAATGCGGCGGGTGTCATGCCGATAATCTTTGCACAGGCAATCATGTTCATACCGTTGGTGTTCATCGGTTATTCGAATTCGGCACCGTCGGCATTCATGGTAGCCATGATGGATCACACCAGCATGTGGTATAACCTGATTTTCGCAATCCTGATAATCCTGTTCACGTATTTCTATACTGCCATAACGGTCAATCCGACCCAAATGGCTGACCAAATGAAAACGAACAACGGATTCATTCCAGGCATCAAGCCAGGAAAAAATACAGTCGACTACCTGGACAAGATAATGGACAGGATAACCTTGCCCGGTTCACTCTTCTTGGCATTGGTAGCGATAATGCCTGCATTTGCGCATCTGTTTGACGTGCAGCAAGAGTTTGCCCAATTCTTTGGAGGCACATCCTTGCTGATTCTTGTTGGAGTTGTGCTTGATACATTGCAACAGATTGAAAGCCACCTGCTGATGCGCCATTATGACGGGCTGCTGAGTACAGGGAGGATAAGAGGACGAAGCACAGGCAAAGGCTTCTAAGCTGATCGGTTAGTCAATGGTGTATCTTAAGACGAGTGAAGAAATCGAGCTGCTCAGGGCAAGCAACCTCTTGGTAGCACGCACTTTGGCAGAAGTGGCAAAGCTCATAAAACCAGGTGTCACGACTAAGATGCTTGACAGCGTAGCAGAGGAATTCATTCGCGACAACGGGGCTATCCCCACATTCAAAGGATTCCCAAACGGCAGCAAAAAAGGGCAACCATTCCCGGCATCAATATGCGCTTCGGTAAATGACGTAGTCGTGCATGGAATCCCGTCGGAGAATGAATTGAAAGACGGCGATATTATTTCGGTGGATTGTGGGGTGAAGCTCAACGGCTTTTGCGGAGATTCAGCATACACGTTTTGTGTGGGGGAAGTGGCCGAAGAAGTCAAGAAGTTGCTTGAAGTGACGAAACAATCACTGTATTTGGGCATCGAACAAGCAGTAGTAGGAAAACGTATAGGCGACATAGGTAATGCAATCCAGAACTGCTGCGAGAAAAATGGTTATGGAGTAGTCAGGGAGTTCGTAGGACATGGCATAGGACGCGAGATGCACGAGAGTCCATACGTCCCCAACTATGGGACGCGTGGCAAGGGATTGATGATGAAAGAAGGACTATGCATAGCGATAGAACCAATGATAACGATGGGAAAAAGAAATATATACATGGATAACGACGGTTGGACCGTGCGTACTGCCGACCACAAGCCGGCCGCCCATTTTGAACACACAATAGCCGTAACCAAGAAAGGTGCCGACATCCTGTCATCTTTCAAATACATAGAAGACGCTTTAGCAACGAAATAACAAAGTATCAAAGAAATAACAATAAAGTATGGCGAAACAATCCGCAATAGAGCAGGATGGAATCATAGTAGAGGCCTTGTCGAATGCAATGTTCACTGTAGAACTTGAGAACGGACATTCAATTACGGCACACATCTCAGGGAAAATGAGGATGCACTACATCAAAATACTTCCCGGCGACAAGGTGAAAGTAGAAATGTCGCCCTATGACTTGTCAAAAGGCAGGATAGTTTTCAGGTACAAGTAAAACAAACAAGAATATGAAAGTCAAAGCTTCAATCAAAAAGCGCACGCCCGAGTGCAAAATCGTGAGACGTAAAGGACGTTTGTATGTCATAAACAAGAAAAACCCAAAGTACAAGCAACGTCAAGGATAAATTTTTTATTTTTGCAAAAATTTTGAACTAAACATGGCAATAAGAATTGTTGGAGTAGATTTGCCCCAAAACAAAAGAGGTGAAATAGCATTGACCTACATATATGGTATAGGCCGCAGCAGTGCGAACAAAATACTGAATGAAGCCGGAATAGACAGGGATATCAAAGTCAAGGACTGGAGTGACGACCAAGCTGCCAAAATAAGGAAAGTCATCAGCGAAAACTACAAAGTCGAAGGCGACCTGCGCTCTGAGGTGCAAATGAACATCAAGAGATTGATGGACATTGGCTGTTACCGGGGAATACGCCACCGCTTGGGACTACCTGTCCGCGGGCAAAGCACAAAGAACAACGCACGCACGCGCAAAGGAAAGAGAAAAA
>CAZWPW010000220.1:0-2513 GCA_964635525.1 uncultured Bacteroidaceae bacterium | reverse complement strand
TGGTATTCCAACTCACCCTCCAACCTCTTCAGTTCGGCCTCTATGTCTAGTTTGTCGGAAAAACTGATAGCATACTCCGAAGTCATCACCAAGAACGACATGGCATTGTCAGGCTTAGAATCAACTACCGTTATGCTTGACAAATTGCACAGCTTCATCACAACCGAATCATATTGGGCAAGGCGGTTTTCGCCTATTGCAAGCAGTTCAAGAGCCTCCTTGTTGGGGATGTTCCTTTGCAAACGCGTCGAGCGGATGCCGGCAACGAGCAGCTTGAGCATTTCAAAGTCGTCAAGCAACCCTTGGTCGAATGGCAGCGAATCAACCAATGAGGCTTTCATGATTGACGCGCCGGCCTCCCTTTCTGCCAAGTGAAGCCACAACTCCTCAGTGATGAACGGCATGAAAGGGTGGAGGAGAATAAGCAGCCTCTCGAAGAACCGCAACGTCGCATCACGGGTCAAAGCATCGACAGGGCAGCCATACGAGGGTTTGGCAACCTCCAGATACCATGACGAGAACTCATCCCAGAACAACTTGTAAAGCACCATGAGAGCCTCGCTCAAGCGGTATTTCGAAAACAAATCCTCCAACTCAAGAGCCGTGGCGTTGAGTTTTGACTCAAACCATGCTATCGCAGCCTTCGACGCGTCGGGCTGTTGTGCAGATGCATCAGGCGACCAGCCGTTGACTAACCGGAAGGCGTTCCAAATCTTGTTGCAGAAGTTGCGCCCCTGCTCGCACAAGGCCTCGTCGAACAATATGTCGTTTCCGGCAGGGGCAGAGAGCATCATACCCATCCTCACCCCGTCGGCTCCGAAATTGTCAATCAAATCAAGAGGGTCGGGCGAATTGCCGAGCGTCTTGGACATCTTGCGGCCGATCTTGTCCCTGACAATCCCGGTGAAATAAACATTCGAAAACGGCTTCTTGCCCGTGAACTCGTACCCCGCCATTATCATCCTCGCAACCCAGAAAAAGATTATGTCAGGAGCCGTGACCAAGTCGGAAGTTGGGTAGTAATAGCGTATCTCGTCATTGCCTGGGTTGTTGATGCCGTCGAAGAGGGATATAGGCCACAGCCACGACGAGAACCAAGTGTCGAGAGTATCCTCATCCTGCCTCAAATCATCCATTGACAATTGCTGCCCTGACTTTGATTGAGCCAGCCGCAACGCCTCCTCGGGCGTTGCGGCAACTACGTAGCTGCCGTCAGGGAGGTAATAGGCGGGAATCCTATGCCCCCACCACAGCTGCCGGCTTATGCACCAGTCCTTGATGTTCTCCATCCAATGCTTGTAGGTGTTCTTGTATTTCGATGGATGGAACTTTATTTCCCCATCGACGACCGCAGCCAGTGCCGGCTTGGCCAAATCACCCATCTTCAAGAACCATTGCATTGACAGCTTGGGTTCGATGGCAACGTCTGTGCGCTCGGAGTAACCCACCTTGTTAGTGTAATCCTCGGCCTTGACAAGCAGGCCGGCCTTGTCGAGGTCCTCGACAATCTTCTTGCGGACCTCGAAGCGGTCCATGCCGACGTACATCCCGGCGGCTTCTGACAGCGTTCCGTCATCGTTGAATATGTCAATCGACGGCAAGTTATGCTTCTGCCCGAGCATGTAGTCGTTTATGTCGTGGGCCGGAGTCACCTTCAAGCAACCCGTACCGAAACCCATGTCAACGTATTCATCCTCAATGACAGGTATCTCTCTGCCCACAAGGGGGATAATGACACGCTTGCCCCTGAGGTGCGCCTTGCCCTCGTCGGCCGGGTTGATGCACATGGCAGTGTCGCCCATGATAGTTTCAGGGCGCGTGGTGGCAACAATGGCATACTCGTCGGAACCCGCCACTTGGTAACGGAGGTAGTACAGTTTGCCATGCTCCTCCTTGTATATCACCTCCTCATCGCTAAGGGCGGTCAGTGCCTTCGGATCCCAATTCACCATACGGACGCCGCGGTAGATGAGGCCCTTGGCATGGAGGTCGACGAAAGCCTTGATGACACTTTCGCTGCGGGGGGTGTCCATGGTGAAAGCCGTGCGGTCCCAATCGCAAGAAGCCCCGAGGCGGCGAAGCTGCTTCAGGATGATGCCCCCGTGCTCGTTAGTCCATTCCCAAGCATGCCCGAGGAACTCCGAGCGCGTCAAGCCGCTCTTGCTGATTCCCCGTGAGGCAAGGCGCGCAACTACTTTGGCCTCAGTCGCAATCGAGGCATGGTCAGTGCCCGGGACCCAGCAAACGTTCTTGCCCTCAAGCCGTGCGCGGCGCGCGAGAATGTCCTGTATCGTGTTGTTGAGGATATGGCCCATGTGCAGGATGCCCGTGACGTTGGGCGGCGGGATGACTATCGTGTAAGGCACGCGGCCGTCGGGTTTTGATGCGAAAAGCTTGTTGTCGAGCCAATTCTGGTAGCACCTTTTCTCGACTTCGGTGGGGTCGTACTTGCTGCTGAGTTCCATCTGGTTGTAGTTTTGCTTTTGCCGGAGTGAATTTTCCGGATGCGCAAA
>CAZWPW010000219.1:0-2529 GCA_964635525.1 uncultured Bacteroidaceae bacterium | reverse complement strand
AATTTCAAGGACTGTCAGAGCCTCGGTCAGCGCTTCTGGAAATTTTTTAGGGCTGTCGGAGGCCTCGGACAGCACTTCTGGAAAATTTCAAGCACTGTCTGAACCTCGGTCAGCACTTGTAGAAAATTTCAAGCACTAACTGCGGTTTTTGACAGAGCCAGCGGAAAATTTCAAAGTCCGCCGCCCCGACCCGCCAGCAAGAGTTTTTGTTATATATATTTGCAGGACACCAAACAATGTTGACAATGAATGGACATAGGATCCTCGTGGTTGACGACGAGGAAGATTTGTGCGAAATATTGAGATACAACCTCGAAAACGAAAATTACACAGTCGACGTGGCATATTCGGCAGAAGAAGCCATGGCGCTTGGCCTCGAAAACTACGACCTCATACTGCTCGACGTCATGATGGGGGAAATATCCGGCTTCAAAATGGCAAACATCATGAAGAAGAGGAAAGAAACGGCAGGCATACCCATCATCTTCCTAACGGCGAAAGACACCGAGAACGACATCTGCACGGGACTGAACATAGGAGCTGACGACTACATATCAAAACCATACTCGATAAGGGAAGTCATGCTGCGAATCAAAGCCGTGCTGCGCCGTGCTGCGCCCGGCAGCGCGGAGGCATCAACGGAAGGGAAAATAACCTTCGGGGAACTCTCCATAGACACCGGCAGCAAGAAAGTGGAGATACAAGGCCGGCCTGCGCCGCTTACGAAAAAGGAATTCGAAATACTCCTGACCTTGGTCAAGGGAAAAGGAAGGGTGTTTTCACGGGAAGACATCCTCGAACGCGTTTGGAAGGATGAAGCCTACGTCCTCGACAGGACAGTAGACGTCAACATCACCCGCCTCAGGAAAAAGATAGGAGAATACGGCAAATACATAACCACACGCATGGGATATGGCTACTGCTTCGACGACAAGGCCGGTTGACACGGCAATGAAAACATTCAGCAAGCGGCTCTTCACCACAGTGCTGCTCTTGTTCCTGGCCTTCGCCTCGTGCGTCATGCTGTTGCAATACCAGCGCGAAAAGATGTTCAAGACAGAACTGCTTGACACCAAGCTCCAAGACCTGAACATCGCGCTGCACGGGCTGATAAAATACAACGGAATGTCCGACAGCCTCCTCAACGACTTCATGGCGCGCCTCGGGCAATTCGAAGGCAAAAGCATCCCGCGCTTCACGTTGATAGAAAGCGACGGGACGGTCATCTTCGACAGCGAAAGCAAAACCCTGATGGACAACCACAGCTCCCGCCCCGAAATACGCAACGCCATCAAGCACGGAGCGGCATACGTCGTCGACCGCAAGTCGGAAACAACGCAAAAGGAATACTTCTACTCGGCAACATACTTCAGCGGCGACGGCATCGTCATACGCTCGTCATTGCCATACGACGTCACACTGGCGCAAACGCTCGCCATCGACGCGCAATACATCCTCGCCACGCTGCTCGTGGCGGCGCTCATGCTGCTCATCCTCTACCGCTACACGAAGAGCATCGGCAAGGTGTTCCGCCAACTCAACGACTTCTTTTCAAAGGCAAGCAGAGGCGAAGACATAGCAACCTTCGGCGCGCGCTTTCCCGCCAACGGGCTCGGCGGCCTCGCAAAGCACATAATAGACCTGTATGCGGAAATACGGCAAAGCGAAGACGACAAGGCAAGGCTCAAGCGCCAGCTGACGCAGAACATATCGCACGAACTCAAAACCCCCGTCAGCAGCATAAAAGGATTCCTCGAAACAGTGGTCAACAACCCGGGCATGCCAGAAGATACCCGCACGCAGTTCCTCAAACGATGCAACGACCAAGCCGACCGCCTCACGAGTCTGCTCAATGACATCTTGACGCTGGCAAGTATCGAAGAGGATGGAAGCAAGCAACACGAGAGGGCGAAAGTCAACATCCTCGCCCTGCTCGACACGATAGCATCGGAAACGAACCTGCAACTCAAGCACAAAGGCATGCAATTCCTCAAACTCGTAAGCCCGCAAGTGAACGTCAATGCCAACCCTTCGCTGGCCTATTCCATATTCCGCAACTTGACCGACAACGCGATAAGCTATGCCGGAGAAGGCTCAACGATAACCGTCAGGCACGTCGCGGAGCATGGAGGGCAACACACCTTCTGCTTCGCCGACAACGGGGCAGGCGTGGCGCCGGAACATCTGCCGCACCTCTTCGAAAGGTTCTACCGCGTCGACAAAGGACGGTCAAGGAAGATGGGAGGAACAGGCCTCGGGCTTGCCATAGTCAAAAACGCCGTCATAGCACATGGTGGAACGATACAAGTGCGCCTCTCGGACAGCGGCGGCCTGGAATTCCTATTCACCCTGCCCAAGCAGCAATGAAAGGCAATGCCAGCCCCTGGAGCGACCGCAGGGGCAAGCCAATTGACAAAAAATTTGCTACTTTCGCATGATGTTCGCATAGCTTTGGCATTGAAGTAAAATGAGAAGTATTCAGTCGAGAAAATAAAAGGCAGGAGAATAGTATTATGACACAACATGAAG
>CAZWPW010000218.1:0-2530 GCA_964635525.1 uncultured Bacteroidaceae bacterium | reverse complement strand
TTTGGTGCACCTTAGGCCCGTCGGGCATGCATGACCTTTTGTACTGCTGCGTGAAAAACCTTTTTATGAATGCTTTGAGCCAATGCCTTATCGTTGCCTTGTCGTAGCTTCCTTCGAATGCTAATGCGGCGAGGAACATTATTTTCGCCGGGCAGAACTTGTTTGCCACCATGTTGTAGAGGAAGAAGTCATGCAATTCGTATGGCCCGACTATGTCCTCTGTCCTTTGCCCTGTCGTGTTGCTGTTGCTTCCGGGCAGTAGTTCGGGGCTTATGGGCGTGTCTACGATGTCGAGCAGCGTTTCCCGCACTTTGCCTTCGAAGTCGTTGCGAGCAAGGTATTCGACTATAGCTTTGACCATCGTCTTCGGTATCCCGGCATTTACGCCGTACATTGACATGTGGTCACCGTTGTATGTTGCCCATCCTAATGCGAGTTCCGACAAGTCCCCCGTACCTATTGCCAGTCCGTTGGTTTGGTTTGCCAAGTCCATGAGGATTTGCGTCCTTTCCCTTGCTTGCGCGTTTTCGTAGGTCGTGTCGTGGATGCTTGGATCATGGTCTATGTCCTCAAAGTGCTTTGTGCATGCTTCCTTTATGCTTATTTCCTTTATCGTGACGCCTAACGCCGACATGAGGGCGTGCGCGTTGCCGTATGTCCTTTGCGTGGTGCCGAAGCCTGGCATAGTGACTGCCATGATGCCTTTTGGGTCGATGCCGAGCATTTCGAAAGTCTTGCTGCAAACCAATAGTGCAAGCGTTGAGTCAAGCCCTCCGGATATGCCCACAGCCACGTTCTTGCATCCGATGTGCCGCATTCTTTTGGCGAGGCCTAACGTTTGGATTGCAAATGCCTCCTTGCACGTTTCATCTTTGCTGCCATGGCTTTCCAGGAAAGGGTTAGGATTGATGCGCCTCTCTACCTTTGGCCTGCGGCACTGTGTTTGCAAGGTTATTTCGGCATATTGCGTCCGGTCCTCTCTCGGAGCGTTGCTGAATGTCGTGTTTGCGCGCCGCTGGTTTCTGATGTGTTCGATGTCGAAATCGGCATATTCTATTTGTTCGCCCGTCATGAAGCGTTTTGCTTCGCTCAGCAGTACTCCGTTTTCGCACATTATCCCTTTCCCGGCAAACACCGTGTCGGTTGTCGATTCGCCGAATCCTGCCGAGGCGTATGCGTAGGCTGTAATCGTTTGCGCCGAATGTACTTTGAGCAGATCTTTCAAGTAGCGGTCTTTGCCTAATGTCTCGTTGTCGGCAGAGAGGTTCAAAATAAGCTCTGCCCCGGCCAGAGCCAGCTGCGTGCTCGCCGGAACGGGTGCCCAGAGATCCTCGCACAACTCCACTGCAAAGGAGCATTCTCCGGTATTGAAGATTATTTTGCTGCCAATGACCGTCTCCTGCCCCGCAAATACCGTTGGCTCGGCCTTGTCCATGCCCGGGCAGAACCATCGTTTCTCGTAGAACTCGTTGTAGTTGGGGAGATGTTTCTTAGGGACTATGCCCGCAATCTTTCCCTTGTGCATGACTATTGCCGCGTTGTAGAGGCGTTGCTTGTGCCGCACCGGACATCCGGCAACGGCTATTGTGCCGCAGTCCTTTGTCGTTTCGGCCAGTTGCGCCACTGCTTTTTCGGCTTCGTCGAGCAGCATCTCCTGCAGGAACAGGTCGCCACAGGTGTATCCCGTGATGCTCAGCTCGGGGAACACCACCACCGATGCCTCATTGCCGTCGGCTTCATTGACAAGTTCGGCGATGCGCACGGCGTTGTGCTTTGGGCAGGCTACCTTGACATTCGGTATTGCCGTTGCTGCTTTTATGAATCCGTGTGTCATGAATCAAGGCGTGAAGCGTTGTGTTTGGCAAAGTTACGGAAAATATCCTTCCACGCCGCCTGCATACAGCATATTAATGGATTTTAAGGGGTTGGCTGCACGACAAGGACATGAAAAAAGTAGAGAACGGTATCACATTCCTGCCTTTATACATGGCACCCTTGCTTTGAATATGCAATTGCCGCAAAAGCAGGAGGCGGAATGGCAGGAGAATACCTCTAAAACCAGCAATCTGTAAAGCAAAACCAAAGGTTTGCTTTACAGGAACCTTAACAAAAGTTAAATAACCCCGGTTTGCGGAAACATACAACCCAAGGAGGGAAAACATAGTAAGCAAGAGGGGAAAACATACAACCCAAGCCGCCCTTGGGTTGTATATCTTTTTGTCAACTTGCAGCATGATGTCGACCGGCTTCCGGCGACTTGCCCGATTTTTAGCAGACACGAAAAAGTCATCTCAAAGTTTATTTGAGACAGCCTCGCTTATTCAAAGCTCAGCTCACAACTCTCATCTGCCTTCAAGTTCAAGGTTATTTTGTCCGAAGTGCAGGTTTCGACCGATGCACCGTCACGCACTATCGTAGCTTTCGATCTACCGGCTGGCATTTTCAATATAAAGGTATCTGATGCACGTGCTGTAACAACGGCACGCACGGCATGCCCCTGTTTCCAATCGAGGTCAACCGACGCGCCACC
>CAZWPW010000217.1:0-2559 GCA_964635525.1 uncultured Bacteroidaceae bacterium | reverse complement strand
CAAAGCAGGTGCGCTAACCGGACTGCGCTACACCCCGTTCGATGCGGCGCAAATGTAGTGCCTTTTTTCTTTTAAGCAAAGAAAAAACTTGCATTTTCTACTTTAATTTACAAACCCAATATCCAATGGCATGCTTTACGCCTCGTGGTAGTCGCCGTTAGCTTTGATAAGTTCCACGAGCTGGTCGACGGCCTCATCTTCAGGGACATTGCGCTTGACGCATTCCTTGCCACGGTATAGGCTAACTTTGCCGCGCCCCGCCCCTACATAGCCATAGTCGGCATCGGCCATCTCGCCTGGTCCATTGACTATGCAGCCCATTACTGCTATCTTCAACCCTTTCAAATGTTCTGTGGCGGCTTTCACGCGGGCTATTGCCTTCTCAAGGTCAAAGAGCGTACGCCCGCAGCCGGGACAGGAAACATAATCGGTGCGTGTGATGCGAAGGTGTCCTGCCTGCAATATTCCGAAGGCGGTTGAGTCGATAGACCGAGGAGAGAGCATCCCTTGGTTGAAAATGAACAACCCGTCGCAAAAGCCGTCGAAGATTAGCGCGCCCATATCGGCTGCCGCCTTGATTTGCAAGTCCTCAAGGCCGTTCTCGGAATAGTGCTGGAAGAAAATGACAGGCGCGGTTATCCCTTCTTCCATGAACAGATGCACCAGTGCCCGGTGTTCTCCAAGGCGGTTGGGATGGTTGCTTTGCGAAACCACGACAATGTGCTTGTCACGTTTGAGCAGGTCGAGCACCCTGTCGCCAATTGCCATGTAGGGCAAGAAAAGGAATTTCATGCTGGCAACGCACTTCTCAAGGCCGTCAATTTGGCTTATTGAGAAAGCGGGGAACGTCCCCTCGTCGACCTGCCACGACATGGAGTCAACAATGTACATTAGTCCTTTTGCGCGTGCCTTTGGCAACGACGGGCCGCAATAAACGTAGTCGGGCAACACTTCGCCGCCCTCGTAGGGATTTCCCGACAAATCGGCACCAATGACTACAGGCAAGTTGCCGCCCCCTATGTCATGCACGGCGTGCGTGGCGCGGCGTTGCGGATTGAGATAGTCAAAACCGCGTGCAGCCTTCCCAGGCACATATAATGCGCCGGTGCGAGACGTGACATAGTCAACGAGCTTGCGCGCAACAGGAATCTCGTTCTCTGGAGGTTCTGACAATGACACCCTTACCGTGTCGCCTATGCCGTCGGCAAGCAATGCCCCGATGCCGAGTGCCGACTTGATGCGCCCGTCCTCGCCTTCGCCTGCCTCGGTAACACCCAGGTGCAAAGGAAAGTGCATGCCCTCGTTGTCCATCGCAGCCACCAGCAACCTTACTGTCCTGACCATGACGACTGTGTTTGAGGCCTTGATTGACACCACTACATCAGTGAAGTGGCAGTCAACGCACACTCGCAGGAACTCCATGCAGCTTTCAACCATTCCTTCAGGGGTGTCACCGTAGCGTGACATGATACGGTCAGAGAGCGAGCCATGGTTGACGCCTATGCGTACTGCGGTGTGGTTGGCCTTGCATATCTCAAGAAATGCTGCAAAGCGGAGGCGCAGGCGGGACAGTTCGTGGCCATACTCTTCATCAGTGTAGTCGATGTGCTTGAACTTGCGCGCCGGATCGACATAGTTCCCCGGGTTGACACGCACTTTACCGGCATACTGAGCAGCAACATCGGCAACAGCAGGATTAAAATGCACATCAGCTACAAGAGGAGCATTGCATCCTTGTTCACGCAGCCGCGCACTGATGTTCTTAAGGTTTTCGGCTTCGCGAATGCCTTGTGTGGTCAAACGCACATAATCGGCACCTGCTTCAACAATCCTCAATGCCTGGGCAGCGCAACCATCGGTGTCGGTTGTCGGCAAGTTCGTCATTGATTGGAGTCTCACCGGCCAGCTGCTGCCAAGCGGAGTAGCTCCGATGTTTACCGTCAACGTTTCCCGGCGTTCGTAGTTGAACAAATCACCCATCACCCAAAACAGAATTTGATGTAGGTCGCGTCAGTTAGTTTTGTATTCGAATGTCACTTGCGACAAATCATCGTTGGCCTTTACAATCTTGGCCTTCAAGCCTTCCTTGTAGGCTTTGACGCGCTCGGCTATGCTTTCGTCTGACAGGGCGAGCATCTGTGATGCAAGGATTGCGGCATTCAGTGATGAGTTGATGCCGACAGTAGCTACCGGGATGCCTGGAGGCATCTGCACTATGGAGAAAAGAGCATCTAAGCCATCAATTTCAGACTTAATGGGCACGCCTATGACTGGCAACTCGGTCATGGAGGCTATTACGCCCGGCAAATGAGCCGCAAGCCCGGCCGCCGCGATGATGACTTTCACACCCCGCTGCGCTGCTCCTTGGGCGAACTCTGCAACAGCTTCAGGCGTACGGTGAGCTGATAGGGCGTTCATCTCGAATGGTATCTTCATTTCGTTGAGGTATGCAGCCGACTTTTCCATGACAGAAAAGTCTGACATGCTTCCCATTATGATGCTTACAAGAGGTTTCATGATTCAGTTTGCTTTGTTTTTGTTCATTTGCTTGCTTGGAAT
>CAZWPW010000216.1:0-2592 GCA_964635525.1 uncultured Bacteroidaceae bacterium | reverse complement strand
AAGCGTGAGAATGTGGTTATCATCTCTGCCAAGGATTCTCTTGAGGACAAGCTATTGGGTCTGGGCAAGGGGGCAGACGATTATCTTCCCAAGCCTTTCCATATTGCCGAGCTTGTCGCGCGCGTCAGGAGCGTAGTGCGCCGCAAAGAACACAACGGCGAGATGTTGCTCGCGCTGGGCAATGTGTCGTTGAATCCTGCATCTGGCACTGTCACCATTGCCGGCAAGCCTGTGGAGCTTAACCGCAAGGAGTTCGACCTCCTTGCCTATTTCCTTGCCCGTCCTGGCCATTTAGTTGACAAACAGGTGCTTGCCGAGGCTGTATGGGGCGACCATGCCGACCAAGTCGACAACTTTGATTTCCTTTATGCCCAGATGAAGAATCTGCGCAAGAAGATGAACGATGCCGAGGCTGATATCGAGATACGCGCCGTCTACGGCGTGGGTTACAAGATAGCCAAACTTTGACCCTGCTGCTATGAAGTTAGTCTACCGCCTAGCTCTGCGTACGTTGCTTGTGATGCTTCCCATCATGGCCTTGTGGGGTTTCTTCTTTTACCGCGCCATGATAGCCGAGGTTGTTGACGAGACTGACAACATGCTTGATGATTATTCGAAGACTATCATCCGGCGCGTTTTAGGCGGCGAGAGGCTTCCCTCCATCTCCAACAGTTCTTACAACCAGTTCTACCTGCGTCCCATCCCCGCTTCTGAGGCCGCTGCGATGCCAGCCATATCGTATGCCGATTCGATGGTTTACATCATTGACAGAGGCAAGAAGGAGCCTTCGCGTATCGTTCGCACGGTATTTGTCAACGATGCCGGGCAGCACTTCCTGCTGACTGTCGCAGCGCCTACGTTGGACAAGCAGGATGTCATACGCAAGATATTCTACTGGATAGTAATCCTTTACGTCGTTCTTCTTTTGACGGTAGTTGTTGTCAATACCATTGTCTTCTACCGCAGTTTGCGTCCACTTTACATCCTTCTCGACTGGCTTGACAACTACAGCGTAGGCAGGGGAAATGCCCCGTTGTCCAACCCCACATCGATTGTCGAGTTCAGGAAACTCAATGATGCCGCCGTAAAGAACGCAGCCCGTCACGAGATTTACCATGCGCAGCAGAAGGCCTTTATCAGCAATGCGTCGCATGAGGTGCAGACGCCTGTTGCCATTTGCCTGAACCGCGTTGAGATGCTAATGAACGACACTGCTCTCCACCAAGGCGCGGTAGAGTCGCTTAGCGAGATACATTCTACGTTGATGCACATATCGCGCATGAACCGATCGTTGCTCTTGTTGACGAGGATTGACAACGGGCAGTTCTCGGATGTGTCGCGGGTGGACTTGGAGAGGCTTGCGCGCTCGTATGTTGGCAATATGGCGGAAATATATTCCTACAAAGGCATGTCGTTGCATGTCGAAGGGCAGGGCGGGGCGTTTTTTGAGATTAACCCCACGCTTGCCGAGATGCTTGTCTCCAACCTAATTAAGAATGCCTTCATCCATTCTCCCGACGGCGGTGAGGTGTCGCTTGCCTTCGGAGAGGGCATGCTGCGCATCTCGAACACTGCCGCTGCGGGGCCTTTGGATGCCGAAAACATCTTTGAGCGTTTCTACCAAGGTTCAAAGAAGGAGGGGTCGACAGGCCTGGGACTTGCCATAGCCTCGTCGATATGCAAAGAGTTCGGCATAGGCCTTTCCTACAGCTATTCCGAGGGCATGCATGTGTTCACGGTAAAGGCCAAGTGAAAAAATATCGGCGCGCAGTCCCGATTTCAGTTTCATTTCAGAATCCCTTATAATCTTTGCCATAGAAATTGATGTCAAACCGATTAAAAAACAGGGATTATGAAGAAGTTATCAGCAATTGTTTTGGCAGCGTTAATGAGCTTTTCAGTCGCAAAGGCCGACTATGACATTCCTATCACTGTGCAGCAGCTTCCGGCAAAGGCGCAGACTTTCATCAACACCCATTTCCAGGACAAGAATGTGGCCTTGGCCAAGAAAGAGACAGGATTCTTTGAGTTGTCCTACGATGTTATTTTCACCGATGGCACAAGTTTGGAGTTTGACCGGAACGGCAACTGGAAGGAAGTGGATTGCAAGTACTCGTACGTCCCTGAGGCGATAATTCCCAAGCAGATAGCCGAGTACATCAAGGCTAATCATCCGGGTGTGCCTGTTGTGTGCATCGAGAAGGATTACCGTGAGTACGAGGTCGAGCTCGCCAACCGCGTTGAGTTGACCTTCGACCACAAATTCCGTCTTATCGACATCGACTGGGATTAAGCACGTTAAATCAGCACGCGGGTGCTAAAATGGCAAAGTGGGCATAAAGGCTTGGTGCGCCCGCGTGCTGACAGTTCCCGGCATTTGTGAAAATGCCGGGAACACTTTTTTGTATGCATATGCCTCAGCTGCCTGCTGTACAGGGTATATAATTGTTGCTATCTTCATATATCGTTGCGGTTGAAATAAGCCTTGGAATAGTTATCTGTTTTCTGGCAGATTATTCGTAGCTTGTGTCGCCTGTCCCTTAATAATGATAATGAGTAAACAAACAAAAATAAACATTCATCACGACCCTG
>CAZWPW010000215.1:0-2599 GCA_964635525.1 uncultured Bacteroidaceae bacterium | reverse complement strand
GAGCCAAAAACATACAACCCAAGCCGCCCTTGGGTTGTATATCTTTTTGTCAACTCGCCGAGGTCTTTTTTCAACATGCAAAAGTGTTCTATTCTTCCCGCCGAGGAATTTTTATCAATTTGCAGAGGCCACCTTGTCCACTTGCCGGCATGTTTTTATCAACCCTGCGCAGGGCCGTGGGAGCACCGGGAATGGCAATAGGCAAGCCGGCGGCAAAATCCGGTGCAAAACAGACCCAAGGCCAAGTGAAAAACCGCATCCGGGTTGTCTGGCAAGAGTTTTTTTCGCTTCTTTGCAAATAGAGTTGCAATGGTGGATTTAACCCATGCATGGCCACGAAAGAACCCGGGCAAGTTCGGGAAGCATGCGTATCTTCTTGGCTTGCATAGTTATAGTTGTATTGTATGCGGATTTTACTGTCCAACAAATTTTATTACCGCCGTGGCGGCGACTGTATCTACACGCTCGGTTTGGAGCAGCTGTTGAAATCGCACGCCCATGAAGTGGCTGTTTTTGCCATGGACTATCCCGGCACCCTGCATTCGCCGTGGAAACGCTATTTCCCACGAAACATGACTAAGCTAATGGCTCTTACGCGGCCTTTCGGGTCAATGGAAGTCAAAAGGAAGTTCAACCGCCTGCTCGACGACTTTCAACCTGACGTGGTACACCTGAACAACATCCATACGCAACTCTCGCCCGTTATTGCAGAGCTTGCCCATGAACGCGGCTTCAGGGTGGTATGGACTGTGCATGATTACAAGCTGTTATGCCCCCGTTACGATTGCCTGCGCAATGGGACAACCATCTGCGAGCTATGTTTCGGCGGCGACAAACGGCCCTGCATGGAACACAAGTGCATCAAAGGCTCATTGCCGGCATCTGTCATAGGATACAAGGAAGCGGTGACGTGGAACCGCCAGCGTTTGGAGGCATGCACTGACAACTTCATCTGCCCAAGCCGTTTCATTGCGGAAAAAATGGCACAGGGCGGCTTCACGGAAAACAAATTGAAGGTATTGGGCAACTCTATTGACATAGGCAAATGCAATAAAGCCGATTACGACAAAGAGGATTACTATTGCTACGTCGGCAGATTGTCGCATGAGAAAGGCGTTGCCACACTCATCGAGGCTGCCGCGCACCTGCCCTACCAGCTGAAGGTCATAGGCGGAGGACCTATGGAAGAGCAATTAAAAAGGAAAAATGAGGAATTGAACGGCAAAGCGGAATTCCTTGGTTACAAGCAGTGGGAGGAAATCAAAGAGATTGTCGGGCGGGCAAGATTTACCGTAACTCCTTCTGAATGGTATGAAGTTTTCGGATTGGTCAATATCGAGGCGCAATGCCTCGGCACTCCCGTCCTCGGGGCACGCATCGGAGGCATTCCCGAACTGATTGACGAGGGGGTAAACGGAATGACCTTCGAAAGCGGCAACGCCGATGACCTCACGGAAAAAATAAATGCGATGTTCGCCGCCGAATTCGATTACAAGGCTATTGCCAAAGCTACAATGGAGCGTTATGATGCCGAAAGATATTATCATGAACTAATCAAAATATACAGCGACAACATTTAAAACTAATGCAAACATGAAAGAGTTTAGAGGAACAATGTTATTGGCGGCCGCCGCGCTTTCATTGGCGGGTTGCGGCTCGCGCAGCGGGAACAGCGGCAGCGATGCCGGGAGCAATGTGCTGGTGGCTTACTATTCGCAAACGGGGGCAACGCATGACGTGGCGATGATCTTCTCAAGCATGCTCGGCGCGGACACGTTGAGCATCGAGGTGCAAGAGCCGTATGACGGCACATACGAGCAGACTGTAGCGCGCGGCAGGCAAGAAATGGAGAACGGCATCCTGCCCGCGCTCAACGATTTGAATATAGACTTGTCGAAGTATGACACCATCTTTCTCGGATATCCGGTATGGTACGGCACATGCGCGCTGCCTGTTGCGGCCTTGGTTGCGGCCGAGGAGTTCGAGGGCAAGGTAATTGTCCCGTTCTGCACCTTCGGCAGCGGCGGCACTCCGCAAAGCGTTGAAAGCATCAGGGAAGCCCTGCCCAAGGCGGTTGTCAAGGACGGCTTTGGAATCCGCAATGCGCGTGTTGGCAAGGCGCAAAGCGAGATTGAGCGTTTCCTCATAGTGAATGGCTACTTAAAGGGCGAAGTAGAGGCATTGCCCGACTATTCCGAGCTGTTGTCTGTAACGCCAGAGGATGTCGAAGTGTTCAATGCTGCATGCGGCGATTACAAATATCCACTTGGCACGCCGTTGACAGTGGGCAAACGTGCAACATCTTCAAGCACCGATTACTGTTTCAAGGCGCAGAGCAAGGGAATGGACGGCAAGGACATGGAGATTACTATCTATGTAACAGTAGGCAATGATGAGGGGGCAAAGCCAGAATTCACCGAAGTTGTGAGATAATTTCCATTGCCATTTGCCACGGCCTGCCCTATCCTTGCAAGGCTTGGCATGAAAAAAGCTATCCCGGGATTTCTGTTCCGGGATAGCTTTCTGTGTTGCGGAGGTCCGACTTGAACGAACGACCTTTGGGTTATGAGCCCAACGAGCTACCAACTGCTCCACTCCG
>CAZWPW010000214.1:0-2612 GCA_964635525.1 uncultured Bacteroidaceae bacterium | reverse complement strand
AGACCTGATGCAATCATACGTAATGTAGTTAATGCTCTAAAACAATTTCGTGCGGTTGCCACTAAACATGGTGTAGCCGAACAGTGGACGGGACGTGTCGAAAACGCTATAGTTGACCATCTGAGGTCTTGGGGAGAGTCAGTGGAAATGGCCACTGCAATAGGCGAATTTGTCATAAACGGACATGTTGTAAAGAATATCCGTATGGAACAGGCATGTAAGGGTAATTTCCATTTGCTTGCAGAAATAGATGGGCTTGAACGCAAATTTGTTATTGGCAAAAACAAAGAAGAGTTCATAGTTATAGAATCGCAGGGAATAGCGAATCTGTCATCTGACCAGCTCAAGGATATGGTGGAAAAGTTTTTTAGGCTATAAATTCGCGACGATCAACCTCGCAGCGACTTATAACCTGCCGCTGGCTTGCATGTTGTAAGTGGAGCGCTGAAGCATGACAAGTATGTCTTCAAACGAATACCATATAATCTTTTGTCGTAAAATTGACATGATATGTTGTAAATGCGATATGGTTATATGTGGAATCTGTCGTATTTTGGCAACGCCAAGCAAAAGCAATTATGGTCAAGTATACAGAAGAGCATATCCATTGCAGATATAACGCCACCGGGCAAACCGCAATTTTCAAACGCCTGCATGTAAAGAAAGGCGGTGCTGTCCCCTCTATGGCTGCAGAAAGCAACGTCTTGCTCTATATCGTGTCAGGAACATTGCAAATAGCTAAGAGCGGCTTCGATGTCGAAGTCATTGGCAGCAACCGGCTGCTCTTCCTTTCCCGTAATGTGCCGTTCAACGCCCGCGCACTCGACGATCTTGACCTCTGCGCATGCCTCTTGCCCCTTCAGTTCACCCTGTGCACACGCTATGACCTGTTGGAACTGAAGCAATATGTCGCTAACTTGAAAGGTGGCTTGAAACCCTCTCTTGGAATGTTCCCGCAGGTTGAGGTGAATGCAAAACTCAATTTGTTCTTTTCCTGCCTGTTCTCGTATATGGACGAAGGGGCTACCTGCAAGCATCTGCAAGAACTCAAACGCCAGGAACTCATCACCCTGTTGCGTTACTACTATACAAAAGAAGAGTTGTACGCGCTCTTCTCGCCACTCGTGGGCCATGACACTACTTTCCGCGAGTTCGTCCACCGCCGCTACAAGGAGGTGCATGACATCACAGAGTTCGCCTCGCTCGCAAACATGACCGTACGCACATTCCAACGGAAATTCAGCGAGGAGTTCGGCTGCCCGGCGCGTGATTGGCTCGTGGCAAGGCGTGCCGAGGCTATCCTGTACGAGTTGCGTACCACTGACAGAAGCCTGATGGACATAGCGATAACCTATGGTTTCTCGACTATGTCGTATTTCACTCATTTCTGCAAGCGGCAGCTTGGCATGACACCTACACAAATCAGGGGCAGGAATATCGCCCAAGCAGGGGAATATCCCTGCTTCGACGGTGCAGAATTGCAATGTGGAAGCAATGAACGGGGGAGGTGCTTGGCTTCAATAAACTTGCAATACGAGAAGCAATAGAGTAATAACTTAAAACATTGAGAAATGATACACGAAAACAAGATTAAACTCTTCGCAGCCGCAGCAGCTCTGGCGTTAATGCCAACAGCTTGGGCGCAGAACGAGGCGATAGAAAACAACAATACAAACCAAAAAGAAAAAACAACAATGAAACACACTCTTCCCGAGCTGCAATACGCAAAAGATGCGCTCGAACCTGCCATGAGCAGTGAAACTATTGACTACCACTACGGCAAGCACCTGAAAACCTACATCGACAACCTCAACAACATGATTGCAGGAACGCCGTACGAGGAAATGACGCTCGACCAAATAGTCATAGAGTCAACAGGAGGCCTGTACAACAACGCAGCGCAAGCATGGAACCACACACTCTTCTTCTTGACGCTGACTCCGACACCGGTTGAGATGCCAGAGAAACTCGCAACGAAGCTCGCCGAGAACTTCGGCTCAGTGGAGAACTTCCGTGCAGAGTTCATCAAGGCAGCGACAGCCCTCTTCGGGGCAGGATGGGTCTGGTTGGCGCAAGACAGTGAGGGCAAGCTCCACATACTGGCCGAGCAGAACGCAGGAAACCCGCTCTCGAAAGGCCTCAAACCAATACTTGGAGTTGACGTGTGGGAACATTCCTACTACATCGATTACCGCAACCGCCGCGCCGATTACTTGGAGGCATGGTGGGGGCTCGTCGACTGGAACAAGATAGCTGAAAGACTTTAGAAGCAGCACGCTGAACCTGACTTATACGAGGGAGAAGACACTCCCCATTCTATATTCTCATTCTTCATTTTCATTAAAGTAAGGGCGACTGGAAAGCTGTCAGGCTGGAAGGTCGCCCTCCGTTTGGCAGGCAACGCTTTTAATCCATATTACAATTTAAGAAATCATATTGAAGGGCTTATTTTCCTATTTTTGCCCTGCTGTTCGAAAATCAAGAAGAGGTATCATGGGAATAAATACTGTTTGGATAGTACTTCCTATCCTGTTTGTGTTGATGTTCCAGTTAGGGCTGGCCTTGGACTGGCCCTCGTTCCGGAGAGTGTTCAGGAGGCCTTTGCCCGTCTT
>CAZWPW010000213.1:0-2624 GCA_964635525.1 uncultured Bacteroidaceae bacterium | reverse complement strand
CCGCATGATTCCCTGCGTTTGTTGTATGCCGATGAAGCAAGTTCGTGCTTGACTCCCGGGTCAACGAGCACGGGCCTGTAACCTTCAGGCTTGAAGGGGAAATATTGGTGTTCGAGCGAGCGGCAGTCGAGCCGCATGAGGCTGTCTTTCTTGCCGAAAATCGAGGCGAACTGGTCCATTATGCCGCACTTCACGCCGCAGTAGTTGTGTTCGGTAGCCTGCCCTACCTTTGCCATCTCGAACTTGTCCATGTCAATTCCGTTCATCTGGCAAATACCGAAGGCGTATGCGCTTTCGAGCGCTCCCGACGACGACATGCCAGCGCCCAATGGAACATCGCCCGCGAAGGCCGTGTCGAAGCATTTGATTTCATGTCCGCGCTTGTTGATTTCGCGGCACACCCCGAAGATATACCTCGCCCAACTCGTGCGCGGGGCATCTTGCTCTTCCAAGCCGAATTCGACATAATCCTTCATGTCAATCGAATAGGCCCTTACCTTGTCGAGGCCGTTGAATTTCATTTCAACCATGATACCCTTGTCGATTGCTCCAGGGAAGACGAAGCCGCCGTTGTAGTCGGTATGCTCGCCAATGAGGTTTATCCTCCCTGGCGAGAAGAACTGAATACCCTGCTCGCCGTTGAAATGTTTCTTGAATTTCGACCTTACAAATTCTGAATCCATGATATTTTTTGTTTTTATGGTTTATAACGAAAGCCCCCGGCCTTCGGCTACTGCCGTGGCACGAGGGCTTCAATGGTTAGTTCCTGGTTTTGGTTATGCTCATTGCATCTTGATTTTCTTAAAATCAGGACGGCTGCCTATCAACGCATAGAACAAGATGTAAACGGCGCACAATAGCACTATCCAATAGCTTGTCAAGTAGCTCCCTGCCAAGTCGGCAATATACCCTTGCAGGGGAACAAGCACTGCACCGCCGAAAACCATAGTCATGAAGATGCCGCTGGCTATGGCGGTGTACTTGCCTAAGCCTTCGACGGCCAGATTGAATATCCCACCCCACATGACGCTGGTACAAAGTCCAACAAGCATGAAAGAGAAGATGCTCACTGGCACTTCCGTCCACGTCATCGACAGGTTAGCCCAATCGACGCCCGGCACGTTGGTTGTCAGGCTCGCTGGTGCGAACATCCCGAATAACACCAAGGCAATGCTGAGTGAAGAGGCCGTTGTAATCATTGCGCGGCTTGAGATCTTTCCACCTATTGCTCCGCCAATGAAGCGGCCTACAAGCATCAGGAACCAATAAACGGCAACTATCAAGCCTGCCACCTCCGAGCCTATGCCCAAACCGGGCGTAGCATGATCGGGGCTTGCCGTCAGGTATTGAAGCATGTAGGTTGGCGTGCCTACCTCAACGCACATGTAAACGAAGATAGCTATAACGCCCAGAACGAAGTGCCTGAACTTCATTGCTCCCTTGATCAGGCTCACGTCGACTGGAGCTTGTTCTGGTTCATTGACCTTGGTGAAGAGCAAAACAACGAAGCCGATGGCAAACACTCCGAGGGCTATCATTAACGCCGGTGTAGCATCAGATATGTGAGCCTTGGCTGCATCGCCAATGAGCGCACCCATGATGATGTAAACGGCAACCGCTGCCGCGCTATTGAACACTCCACCTATTTGTATTAGCTGGTTGCCCTTGTTGCCCCCCCCTCCGAGGATGTTGAGCATAGGGTTGACCACGCAATTGAGGATGCACATGGTGAAACCCGAAATGAAGGCGCCCAACAAGTAAACGGCAAATGCACTCTCCTTGCCCATATGCCCGCTCAGCCATTGCACCAATATTCCGACAATGCCGACGAACAAGCCTATGAGGGCAGTTTTCTTATACCCGAACTTCGAGATAAGCATCCCGGCAGGTATGCCCATGACAAGGTAAGCGATGAAGTTACCGAAGTTGCCTATCTGGGCCAAGGCGTTGCTTGCCCCGAAGTCGTTTTTGACTATGATTGCCATCGGCGCGCACCACGTTGTGACGACGGCAATCATGGCGAACAAGGCAATCATGACGCGTCGTTTGGCGGTAGGTCATGCCTGGCTCTAACTTGCATGACGGAAAATAGTGGCGGTTAGGTGTGTCGGGGAAGTGCTGTGCCTCGAAACATATCGCGCTGCGCGCAGGGAACGTTGCGCCGCCCGCCCCTTTGAAGCCTCCGAGCCAGTTGCCCGTGTAGAGCTGCAAGCCCGGTTCAGTAGTGTAAACCTCAAGCGTCCTCCCGCTTGCCGGATCAACGCAACGGGCAGCGAAGGTGAGGTCGCCGGCCTCTGGCTTGTTAAGCACATAGCAGTGGTCATAGCCGTGCCCGATTGACAACTGCTCGTAGCTGTCGTTGATGCGGCTGCCTACAACGGCGGGCTGCCGGAAGTCCATCGGCGTGCCCTCGACTTTGAGTATCTCGCCCGTCGGGATGGAATCTTCATCTATTGGCAGGAAGAAATCAGCATTTATCGTCAGCACGTTGCCCTCGATTGACGGCGTGGGGTCGCCCGTTCCTGATAGGTTGAAGAACGCGTGGTTCGTCAAGTTGACAATCGTCGGTGCATCGCACTTGGCGAGATAGTCTATGCAAAACTCATTGTCGTCGGTCAGCTTGT
>CAZWPW010000212.1:0-2646 GCA_964635525.1 uncultured Bacteroidaceae bacterium | reverse complement strand
TCAGAATCTCTATTTCCTTTGCTCCGACCGCCACATTATTGTTGGCATCTATTATGTCCTTGATCATAGTAATCAGGTTTTTATTGTTTTGCAATTGGGTTCTTTCCTTTTCGGCTAATCTTCCGCCTCGCAGCCAAGGCGCGAAGCAACCACCAGCACCCTCTTTCGGTTAGCTAATGTTGTGGCGAAAATGTATGTGCCTCCTCCGTCAGCAATGCGCAGCCTCTTCCTTAGTTCGTCGGGGCTTAAGGAGAAGTTGCGGGCAGATATGTTTGCCCTCGGATGCCTATGCGACAGCTCGCGGAGGCCGCTCTTGCTGAAATCGTACACGGCAATAACCTTGAAGCACCGCCCTGGGAAACCGCTTGACACGCAGGGTGACGTGTACAAGTGGGTGTTAGCAGAGAGCTTTGCCAATGAAAAGCGCGACGAGACGGTCTTGAACGCGCCCGCCTTCATCACGGCCGGGTTAGGCTCGTAGAGGTAAGCCTCTATCCCCGTGGCAGGCAAGGCCGTTGAAGCCTCCTCTTCGCCCTGTGTGAAAGCAAACACCTGCGCGCCGCCAGCCGAGAGGTCGACGGCCTTGACCTCTACATCGCCGCACGCATCAGGGCGCATGACGAGGAGCAGCTCCTTGCACTCTCCGCCGGCAGCGATGACGTAGGCTTCCGTCACGCCTCGCAAACCCGATATGGCTGCGCTGAGGTCGAGCATGGGGGAGAGCTTGGCAATGGCCATGCCGCATTTGCTGAGAAGGGTGTCGTTGATAAGTCCTAAGTCTGGCTCACATTGGCCTATAGCGGACATCTTCCGCCCTAAGCCGTCGCGCCGTGAGGGGTCGATGTACATCACGTTGGCATTTTCGCATGCAGCGAGATATGTGGAGGCATCGGCATTGACGACTTCGATGTTGTCAAAGCCAAGCACGGAGGCGTTGTGGCGCATGATGGAACACAGGGTGCTGTCGCGTTCGACGTAAACGGCCTTTTCAAACTTGCGGGACATGAACATGCAGTCTATGCCGAAGCCTCCGGTCAAGTCGACAAGCGATTTGCCGCCGGCGAGCGTCGCCTTGAACTCCGCCGTAAGCTGCGAAGAACATTGCTCCATCGACAAGCGGGCGGGGTACACAATGCCTTTCGTGCCGGCCAATAGAGGCAGCTTGCGCCGGGCAATGCGCGCCCCCGTGATTTGCCTCGCGGCGTAGGCATGGTCCATCGCCTTGCCGCCTGCTGCCCTCAATGCCGCCTCGTGAGGGTCGGCATCGCTGTTTTGCTCTACGAAGAGGATGGCTCTGATGCGCCTCTCATCCTCCTCCAATTGCTTTGCAAGCTCTGCAACGGAGCCGAACTCGCGCTCGTCCCTGATTCTCTCGATGAATTCCACGGTAATCACCTTGCCATAGATGTTTCCGCTGAAGTCGAAAAGGTGCATCTCGGCGGTCTGGTGCAAACCCTCCCCGAAAGTGGGGCGAACTCCGATGTTGAGCATCCCGCCGTAAACGTTTCCGCCTATCCGCGCTGTGGCAGCATACACGCCCCGCGCCGGCAGGAGCTTGCCCCCGACAACGTTTATGTTGGCGGTGGGATAACCCATTTTCCGCCCGGACTTGCAACCCTCAACTACCTCTCCTGCAATGGAATAGTTGCGCCCCAACGCCATGGCAGCGCGGCGGATGTTGCCGGAGGCCAGGCATTTCCTTATTAGAGACGAGCTGACCTCGCCGGTGCCTCCGTTCATGCCGCAAGCGCGCACCACCTCTATGCCCAACTCTCTGCCGTACCGCTCGTAATCCTCGAAAGTCTCAAGCCGCCCCTTCCCGAAACGGTGGTCATAGCCAACGACGAGGACGGCTACATTAAACCGCTCTTTAAGGACACTGGCCATGAACTCGCGGGCAGGCATGCCGGCAATGCGGCGGCTGAAGTCAATGACAAAGCACTCGTCAATCCCCGTCTCGGCAAGAAGCCCTATCTTTTCGTCATGGGTGGTCAGAAATCCAGACGGCATCCCTGCGCCTGTGACAGTGCGGGGGTGGTTGGAGAAGGTCACCACAGCCGAGGCAATGCCCCTGGCGGAGGCTGCCTCGACGACCTTGCCCAACAGGAAACGGTGGCCGAGATGCACGCCGTCGAAAAAACCTATCGTGGCGGCGCATGGAGGCAATGGCTTGCCCGTGACATCGTAACCGCTTACCTGCATGGGAGGATAGCGCTGAGGGTTACAACACCCCGGCAATGGCATCGGGAGTATGGGGAATGGATGGAATTCAGTATCTTCACGTCTGCAAAATTACGCATTTGCAACGAACTGCGCGACCCGGGCTGGCCTATTTCGCAACGAGCCGGAAATCCCCTCCCACGCCGCGCAACCAAGGCTGGAATGACAGCAAAGAAAAGCCTCCATGCTATGCGGTAAATACCTGCACGAAGCCGAAAATCGTGATTGACATAACGATATTAAAAACACATATATCCCAGAAAATTGTAAAGCAAAACCGAGGAATTGCTTAACCGAAAACTTAACAAAAGTTAAATAACCCCGGTTTGCCAAAACATACAACCCAAAGCACGAAAACATACAACCCAAGGGCCAAAAACATACAACCCAAGCCGCCCTTGGGTTGTATATCTTTTTGTCAATTCG
>CAZWPW010000211.1:0-2653 GCA_964635525.1 uncultured Bacteroidaceae bacterium | reverse complement strand
TTCGATGAGAGCCTGCACGTCATGCTCCCATGCCCTTGTGACGAGTTCTCCCAAGGTTTCAAGCTCGGCGAATTGCGCCCTGTCGTTAGCGTCATGGATGCTGCCCGGGCGCAGCCCGTCTCCAAGGGATATTGCCACGTCATACTGCGCCAATATGTCGCAAATATCGTCGAAATGCTCGTAGATGAAACTTTCCTTGCCGAACATCTTGCACCATTTCGACATTATGCTTCCACCCCGGCTGACGATGCCCGTCAACCTACCGCTGGAAAGCCCGATGTCCTTGAGCCGTATGCCGGCATGTATCGTGAAATAGTCTACTCCCTGCTCGCACTGTTCTATCAGCGTGTCCCTGTATATCTCCCACGTCAGGTCCTCAACCTTTCCGTTTACTTTCTCCAATGCTTGGTAGATTGGCACTGTGCCCACCGGGACGGGGCAGTTCCTTATTATCCACTCACGTGTTTCATGTATGTTGTCGCCCGTCGACAAGTCCATGAGCGTGTCGCCCCCCCATTTGCAGCTCCACATGGCTTTCTCGACTTCCTCGTCGATGCCTGACGTAGTGGCCGAGTTACCTATGTTCGTGTTTATCTTCACAAGGAAGTTGCGACCGATTATCATAGGTTCTGATTCGGGATGGTTTATGTTGGCTGGTATTATGGCGCGCCCTGCTGCTACTTCCTGCCGCACGAACTCGGGCGTTATGTGTGTCTTGATGCCTAATTCTTGGCAGTTCATGTTTTCCCTTATCGCCACATATTCCATTTCTTGGGTGATTATCCCCTGCTTGGCATAGTGCATCTGTGATACCCTCTTGCCGTGCTTTGCCCTGAACGGCAAGGAGATGTGTTCAAAACGGAGATGTGAGAGTGTCTCGTCGTTCTTCCTCAAGTTGCCGTAGTGCGAGGTGAAACCCGGCAAGCGTTCTACGTCTCCCCTGCCCGTTATCCACTCTTCCCTGATGCGAGGCAGGCCTTTCTTCAGATCCACCGTTTGCGCTGGGTCTGAGAATGCTCCCGATGTGTCGTAAATGTAAACGTCGGGGTTCTCGACCTCTGTTTTTTCGCCATTCGAGACGGCCACCGTCGGGAACAGCTTGACTTTGCGCATTCCTACTCTTATTTCCGGATGAATATTCCCTTTGAGATATACTTTCTCCGATCTTGGGTAAATTATTCTGTGTTTCATGTTCAATTGTTTAAAAATGAAGTCAAAGGCGAAGTGGCCGCAGCCACTACCTCCGCATCTCCCACCGACATACCTGCCTGGTGCGCAAGCCTGCCGGCTTCAACGGCCTTGGCAAATGCCTCTGCTGCCTTTGCCGGGTCGCCGGCTATGGCTATGGCAGTGTTGACAAGCACCGCATCGGCACCAAGTTCCATGGCCTCGGCAGCATGGCTCGGCAAGCCGATGCCGGCATCAACCACCACCGGCACGTTGCTTTGTTCTATTATTATCCTCAGGAAATCCTTTGTCAATAGCCCCGCATTGCTGCCTATGGGAGCGCCAAGCGGCATGACAACCGCCGCGCCCGCCGCCTCAAGGCTCTTGCACAGCACCGGGTCAGCGTGGCAATAGGGGAAAACGGCAAAGCCCAGCTTTGCCAGCTCTTCGGTTGCCTTCAACGTCTCGACTGGGTCGGGCAGCAAATGGCGCGGGTCGGGATGTATCTCTAACTTGATCCAATGCGTGCCAAAGGCTTCACGCGACATCTGGGCGGCAAAAACCGCCTCCTTTGCATCGCGAACCCCAGAGGTGTTAGGCAGCAGCCTAACACCTGGCAGCATGGCATGTTTGAGCATATCGTCATCGCTGTCGCCTAATTCAACGCGTTTCATCGCCACTGTCACTAACTCTGTTACCGAGGCGGCTATAGCTTTGCCCATCTCAGCGTTCGAATCGAACTTTCCTGTCCCCATGAACAATCGGGACTTGAACTCGTGGCCGTCAATTATCAATTTGTCCATACGCTTTCACACTTTTCAGTTATTCTTTTCATTTCAGATGCCGGGTCGGGCGCATTCAACACGCTGCCCGACAAGGCTATGCCGTCAATGCCTGCCGCAGCGAGCGGGGCAATGTCGTCGTACGTTATCCCGCCTATGGCCACCACGGGTATGGCGATGCCCATGACCTTCATGCCCTCGGTTATCGCCTTGTATCCTTCGAGACCTATCTGCGGAGCAAGGTTTTTCTTCGTCGTGGTAAAACGGAAAGGGCCGCACCCTACATAATCAGCCCCGCTGCGCGACAAGCCTGCCACATCGTCGAGCGTGTTGGCCGTCCCGCCTATGATGTAACTGGAACCGATGGCCTCGCGCGCTTTGGCGACTGGCATGTCGCTGCGGCCAAGATGCACTCCGTCAGCACCAGTTTGCTCAAGCAGGTGCACCCTGTCGTCAATTATCATAATGGCTCCTGCAGCATTGCACATTTCCCTGACACGCACGGCCAGCTCGCAAAAATCGCCGTCGGGGATATCCTTGACCCTTAGCTGTATCCATCTACAGCCACCTTCGAGGGCAAGGCGAGCCGAATCTATATAGGAGAAACGTTCGTTGCAATGGGTGATGAACTGCAACCTCAACCCCCGCATGCTGCCTTGATAACGGTGAGTTGGTCGCCATCGTTAAGCTCATTGGTCGCCCAC
>CAZWPW010000210.1:0-2731 GCA_964635525.1 uncultured Bacteroidaceae bacterium | reverse complement strand
AGATGATGATACCGCTAATCACGCTAAGAAGCCGGACAACAAGAAACAAACAGTAGCAGCATGGAAATAACAGCCAACGGCCTGGACGAACTGCCCGGCGCAGCGAGGGAGTTCATCAAAGCAATGCAGCCCGACGACAGGATATACGCCATATACGGGAAAATGGGGGCAGGAAAAACAACCTTCATCAAAGCCCTGTGCCAAGAACTCGGTGTCGGCGACAACGTCACCTCGCCAACCTTCGCAATAGTCAACGCGTACCATTCGCCAAAGCATGGAGACATATTCCATTTCGACTTCTACCGGATAAAGAAGCTCGAGGAAGTGTTCGACATGGGATTCGAAGATTACTTTTACAGCGGAAGCTACTGCTTCATCGAATGGCCTGAACTCGTCGAAGATCTGCTCCCCGCCACTGCGGTAAAGGTCACCGTGGCCGAAACCGACGGCGGCAAGCGCATTATATGTTTTTGAGCCATGGCAGTGCATGTCTTCATAATAGTATTGTTCTTCTCCACCGGCATGCTATGCACGCTCGCAGGCATATTCGGGTGGAAGTGGTTCATAGAATCGAAAAATGCCGCAGCCGTCGTCAAGATGTTCGGAACCAAAGCGGCACGCGCAGTCTATTGCGCCATGGGACTCTTGCTCATTGCAATGTCGGTGGTCATCGCGTCAAGCGTCGGGCTGTTCTGACAACAAGCCAGATGCTCAGAAACGCAACATCAACTCAATGCAAATCTTGTCCTGTTCGCTCTCGTTGACAACAACATCCTTTTTGTAGAAATACTTCTCATAGTTTATCCTCAAGTCAGCAACGAAAGGCTTGCTCAAACTGAGTGTTACCCCTGCAGTCACGCGGTGCCTCCCGGCATCGCTCGTAGCAACTTGGCCTTCCTCATCAAAGGTAGTGCCGTCCCAATGGTCGGTCATCATGTCGTAGCGGCAGAGAATGGAAACCTTCTGGAATACCTTTTTCAACGCTATGTCATAGTTGGCAAACCCGTTGAATGAATGGACGTTCCTGTATTTGCCCCCGGCATAATGTTTATAAAGGTATTCGGCCTCGATATGAAAGCCGGCATATTCAACATAACTTCCTATGTCGTGCATGAAGATACTGTTTTCCAAAGGAGAAATCTTCTGCGTGCTTAATGTGATATTGAACCCCTTCGACGGAAACACTTGTGCCTTGAACGAATAGTTGGCATTGCGCGTCCATTTTTTTTGCCCCTGCTCGGTTATGTCGCCAGAGCCGTTGAACATGCCGCCCTGCAACACCACAGGCAAGTCCCCGAAACAGTATTCAATAGTAAACCCCACATCGCGGACATCACCGACTTGCTTGGCAATGAAAGAACGGTTGGCGAAATACTGGGCATGGGGCGAACGGTGGGCGTCAATGGTGAATGGAACACGCATCTGTCCCACTGACAGTGACCAGCCCCTGAAAGGCGACAGCTTGGCATACGCGTCAAGCATCCTTACTTTGCCTTCGTCGGATAGGTCTATCTCAAGCTTGTAACCCGCAATGGGCAACAGCTTTCCAGTCATGCCTACCCTCGCATTGCGCACTTGGAAACGGCTAGCGCCCAACGTAGGCTGGTATTCATATTTAGCCCGCACAGTGCCCTCGATGTCAGGGATATATGACTTCCACCGTTTATCATCATTCTCCTGTGCGGCAACTGACAGGCATGCCACCACGGGCAACGCTAAAAGCAAGGTAAAAAACTTGGGCATATCAGTACGTTTACCGGGCAAACATAAACCACCCCTGTTTCTTTGTAATTGCAACAATGTTAAGAAACAGTTAATAGTGCAGCAGCGCAGCCGCAACATGTGTAGAATTTAAGCCTCTTATAATGGCAACCCTGCCTTTTGATGCCAATTTTTTTAGCGGGGAATAAATTATATGCACTACATTTGCCAAAGAGGGACACGTACCCCCGCAATAAACTAATAACATGAACAAGAACAAACATTTAGTCATAATGGCAGGAGGTGTTGGAACACGCTTCTGGCCAATGAGTACATCAGACTGCCCGAAACAGTTCATCGACGTGCTCGGTGTAGGAAGGACGCTGCTCCAACTTACTGTCGACCGATTCATGGGATGCGTAGACCAATCAAACGTCTGGGTGGTCACCTCGTGCAAGTACTTTGATAAAGTAAAAGAACAACTCCCGTTCATGAGCGACGACCACATACTGCTCGAACCTTGCATGAGAAACACGGCACCATGCATAGCATACGCCACATGGAAAATAAAAAAAACGCATCCCGACGCGCAAATAGCCGTCTCGCCAGCCGACCATGTCGTAATTGACACGGCAGACTTCAAACGGGTGGCCGGGATATGCCTCGACTTCGTCAAGGACAATGAAAGCATAATGACCATGGGGGTCATACCAACCAGGCCGGAAACAGGATACGGATACATCAAGGCAACCAAAACAGCAAGCAACACCCCGATGCCGGTAGCAGAGTTCAAAGAAAAACCCGACAAGATAACAGCACAAAAATACCTCGACGAAGGAAAATACTATTGGAACGCAGGCATATTCTTCTGGAACACAAAGACAATAACCGAAGCGCTCAAAGTTAACGCGCCGGCAATAACGGAAATATTCGACAGCATAAACGACAGCCTGTGCACCGGCAAGGAGCAAGATGCCGTCAACGACGCATTCCCGAAATGCCCGAACATATCAATCGACTATGCCGTAAT
>CAZWPW010000209.1:0-2736 GCA_964635525.1 uncultured Bacteroidaceae bacterium | reverse complement strand
ACAACAACGGCAAAACCCACGGCCTGCGCAACGGAACATTGAGGACGACAGGAAAGACATAACAAGCCACATAAGCAAGGTAGCACAAAGGGACACACGCGAAAACGCAAAGAAAGAACCCATGAGATCCGAAAAAATACCCGGACGAAACGATCCATGCCCCTGCGGGTCAGGAAAAAAATTCAAACACTGCCACGGAAGAATGGCATGACCCTGCAAAAAACAATAACCCTGCGGCAGCAAAACACAGCAACAAGCTGCCGCAGGGGAACAACGCAAAACGGCATAGCGGCAATCCCCAAAACGACATAGCCGCAGGGCAAAGCAAGCCCGCATCCCGCCCAAAGTGCCAAAAGGCCAGAAGAAATCTTTATTTTTAAGTTAAAAACACATATTTTTACCGTAAAGATATGTATTTTTACGGTAAAAATATGTATCTTTACCCTGCAAATTGAAATCCCATACAACCCAAGGCAAAAAAGCACCGCAACTACAAACAAACACCAAACAACCTAACTTAAAACTACAAAAACATGGCTTACTACGGAATCCAAGAATCAAACCTTCCAAGCAGCGAAGGAAAACGCACAGTGTTCCCCAGGATCAAGCTCTCGGGGCAGACAAACCTCGACGAAATAGCCGAGAACATCAGCCACGAAAGCACATTCACGCCGGCCGAAATAAAAGGAATCGTGCAATCGCTCGCCAAAACAATCGCAAAATCAATGGCAAGAGGCAACTCTGTCAAGATTGAAGGGCTGGGAATATTCACCCCGGCAATCGGCCTGCGCGAGGATGCCGAGCAGAACAGCAAAGGCGAACAACGCTACAACCCAACGAGCCTATGCATCAACTCCGTACGTTTCAAGGCCGACAAGGCGTTAGTCGCCGAAACCGACAGCATGTGCGAACTCGAACGCTCGCAAGAAAAATTCAAGCAATCGTCTCAAAAACACACCAAAGACGAACGACTGGCAATGGCGCTCGCCTATCTTTCAGAGAACCAGTTCATGACAATCGACGACTACTGTGCCCTCACGGGGCTGCTGCGCTATACCGCCTCGCTTGAACTAAAGAACTTCGCCGCCGACAGCAGCACAGGAATAACGACGTCAGGGCGGTCGACGCACAAAGTCTACGTGAAAAAGTGACAGCCCTGCAGCACACTCCTATCAAATGCCCCGCAGGCAAACAAGGGTTTCGCAGGCGAGACACATCCGCAGCACGCTCTTGAGCAAGGCGCGCGGCATTAGCCTCCGCCACAAGAGCCGTAGCCTTTGACTGACAAAAAAGAAGTTGCAAGCCCATCGGGACGGCATCATTGGCAGTACAAACTGCCACAATGTCACCATTGCAACCCGTCCTCGCCATTGGCACGCTTTTGGCACAAGCACGTGTGAAACCCCGGAAAAGGGGAAGACGCAAACAACAAACCAAATAACAAATAATGTTTTAAACTGTATTATCATGAACGTAAAACCATTGGCTGACAGGGTAATAATACTGCCCGCACCAGCAGAAGAGAAAACCATCGGAGGCATCATCATCCCCGACACTGCAAAGGAAAAACCGCTCAAAGGCGAAGTAAAGGCTGTGGGAAATGGCACCAAGGATGAAGAAATGACATTGAAAGCAGGCGACAAAGTGCTTTACGGCAAGTACGCAGGCACCGAAGTCGAAATCGACGGGGAGAAATACCTGATCATGCGCCAAAGCGACGTGCTCGCCATAATAGGATGAGCGAATGCAACGCACAAAAACTAACGAACAGCAATACGAAAACCAAAAAATAAAAGCACATAACCATGGCAAAAGACATTCTTTTTAACATAGACGCCCGCGACCAACTCAAGAAAGGCGTCGACGAACTGGCCAACGCGGTCAAAGTAACACTCGGCCCCAAAGGGCGCAATGTAATCCTCGAAAAGAAATTCGGCGCGCCGCAAATAACCAAGGACGGCGTTACAGTGGCCAAAGAAATCGAATTGGCCGACCCGTTCATGAACACCGGGGCGCAACTCGTCAAGTCGGTAGCATCGAAAACCGGTGACGACGCAGGCGACGGCACGACAACGGCAACAGTCCTGGCGCAATCAATCATCAACGTGGGCCTGAAGAACGTGACCGCCGGCGCCAACCCAATGGACTTGAAGAAAGGCATTGACAAGGCTGTGGCATCTGTCGTTGAATCAATAAAGAACCAAGCAGAAACTGTAGGCGACAACTATGACAAAATCGAGCAAGTGGCATCAGTATCGGCAAACAACGACAACGAAATAGGAAAGCTCATCGCCGACGCCATGCGCAAAGTGTCAAAGGACGGGGTCATCACAATCGAAGAAGCCAAAGGAACCGACACTACGATAGGATTAGTCGAAGGGATGCAGTTCGACCGCGGATACCTCTCGGCATATTTCGTCACAAACACCGAAAAGATGGAGTGCCAGATGGATAACCCCTACATCCTCGTCTACGACAAGAAGATTTCAAACCTCAAGGACATGCTCCCCATCCTCGAGGCAGCAGTACAAACAGGCCGCCCTCTGCTCATCATAGCAGAAGACGTTGACAGCGAGGCTCTGACGACGCTGGTAGTCAACCGCCTACGCTCGAACCTGAAGATATGCGCAGTCAAGGCCCCAGGCTTTGGCGACAGGAGGAAAGAAATGCTGCAAGACCTCGCAATACTCACCACAGGGGCAGTAATAAGCGAAGAAAGGGGCACGAAGCTCGACC
>CAZWPW010000208.1:0-2756 GCA_964635525.1 uncultured Bacteroidaceae bacterium | reverse complement strand
ACCCTGGACCCACTGATTAAGAGTCAGTTGCTCTACCAACTGAGCTAAGGATGCATGGATTTTGAAATCCAGTGCAAATCTATGCCTTTCAACCGAAATAACAAAAAACTTTACTATGTTTTTTCTCTATGGAATAGGGCAAGAAAGCAAGGCAGCACCCGGATGTGCTTAATTGGCAAATACAGCATTAAACAATGACTTGGCAATTACATTAGCCAGTTTTACAGGGACTGCATTACCCAATTGGCGCATGGCTTCCGTCCATGAACCGGAAATGGGATAATCATCGGGAAAAGTCTGTATCCTTTTGGCTTCAAGCACTGTGTAATAACGAACTGTCCCATCGGGGTACTTAATCATGTTTTCACCTCCGGGAACACCGTGATCTCCCGCCTTGATGGTTTTAGAGGGTTGGTCTATTTCGCTGCCGGTATGCCCGGGGTATTCCCTAGCTCCGTTGCGCAAAAGATGTTCATCGCAGGGATCGCCTTGCTGATACGGTGCCGGCAATCCTTGCAATGCATCACGCACCGTTGCCCAAGGCTTCTTTTCCGGAGCGAACATGCCATACTTGGACTTCAATCGTTCCTTAAACAAAGGAAGTTGCTGCAATTCAACAGGCGATGGTGAAATGCCATGCCTCTCCCAATATTCACCGGTAACGTATTTGTCCCACAGCAAGGCATCTTCGCAGTGAGTAGTGGCAGGAAAGTCCCAAGGAATATCCAAATCAGCCCTTACGCCCACAATAATGACACGCTCCCTTTTTTGTGGAACACCGTAGTCGGCAGCATTGAGCAACCTGTATTTGACATTGTATCTTGGGCATTTGCATGTATCTTCTGCATGTATTCGTTCTAATGCAGAGAGGTTTTTCTTCCAATCTGCATTATCGAAATGAACTTGCGGATAAGTCAATTGCAAGATTATATAGTTGAAATATTGTGCAAACGATTGCCTGAGCAGTCCTTTGACATTCTCAAATATGAAGGCTTTCGGCATCAACTGCCTTATGGCAGAAACGGCATAAGGGAACATGTCCCTTTGGTCTTCATGCCCTTTAGCTTTCCCGCCAAGGGAGAAAGGCTGGCAAGGAGGACCTCCGGCAATGAGGTCGATATCGTTGAGCTGTGAAAACCGGAAATCGCGTATATCTGTTTCATGGACAATGCCGGGCGGATAATTCTTGCGCAATGTCTTGCAAGCATATGCGTTCCATTCCACAAATGCTTGATGGTTTGCACCTGCAAGCTCTATGCCTTTGGCTAAACCTCCTGCTCCCGAAAATAACTCCAAGCTGTTAATCATCTTTTCTTCGGGTAAAGTATTCATGGAGTTTATTTTCTACATATGCCAACGAAGAGGATATCCCTTTGCATTTGAACGCCCATTGCCGACCGGGGTGCAAAATATCCCATTCAGATTTAGATTGATTGTAACGTCCTTTTCCGGGGTCGTGATTGCCAAAGCCGTCAATATAACTGTTCCATACAGGAGTATAACAACGGATAAGAGCAGCTTCGACAGTTCCAATCAAATCTTTAGCTGCATTCTCCAATATCATGAAACGGCAATGGAAATCCTCCAAATCCAAATTGTCCGCCAGTTCTATGCTCCTGGCATGCTCATTTAATCGATGGAACAATTCATTTGAATCCTTACCGCTTTTGGTTCTTCTTGCCTGCCTCCAGCCTTGCGGAACTGCTTTCCCCACGTAAATTGGCTGCTTGAACTCTATACGGTTTAATTTGTATAAAGTCTGGTAATAAGGGCTTTTTCCTGTATAGTACAAAGCATAGACTCCAGTACCATTAAAATTTTCAGGAGGGGGCAAACAGTGCACAGGAGTGCCATTGAAAAAACGAATGGTATCCTTAACAATTTCTTCAAATGCATCCGATTGGTATACGTGCTTATCTCTGTCAAATGCATTTCTCATACATTCTCTTTACTATAGTGCACAACAGTAGCAAAATTACTAAGTAATTTCGAGAATCTATAGGGTGTTTGTTACAAACCGATACATGGCTCGGCAAAACGGCATCGCTGCAGAGTTCAACAAATGCACCTCGTCAAACTCCTTTGGTATCATGCCGGAAGCGAGCCAAGCGGCATCCGGACTGTCAAGCACACTGTTCTCTTGCCTACTTGTAAACTTTCAGCTGGCAAACGCCGGACATTGCATTATAGGCGTTTTCGGCCAAAGCGCCTAACTCATCCTCGCCGGGATAGACTTTAATAGGAGCAAGTGAGCCTACATAGCTGTGCAGCTTTTCGACGACATACTTGCTATGCGCCAAGCCACCGGTGATAATGATTGCGTCGGTAGTGCATGAAAGTACAGCGTGCATCGCGCCTATGTGCTTGGCAATATTATATGTCATTGCATCATAAACCAGCTTAGCCTTGCTGTCGCCATTGAGCAGGGCATCCTCGACCGCCGCCGCGTCGTTAGTCCCGAAGTAGGCGACGAAGCCTCCCTTGCCGCTTATCATCTTTTTTATTTCGCACTTGGTTAGCGTGCCGCTGAAGCACAGGTCAACCAAGGGACCAGCAGGCAGTGTGCCGGCCCTTTCTGGCGAGAAGGGACCATCGCCGTCAAGTGCATTGTTAACGTCTATGACACGCCCATGCTGGTGCGCACCTACCGAGATTCCCCCGCCTAAGTGCGCTACGATGAGGTTCAAGTCGGAGTAGCTCTTCCCCGCATCCTTTGCATACCGCCTGGCCACCGCCTTCTGGTTCAAAGCATGGAA
>CAZWPW010000207.1:0-2875 GCA_964635525.1 uncultured Bacteroidaceae bacterium | reverse complement strand
GCAACCGCTTCCCATCACGGCTGTATAATACTCCGAACTCATCCTTAACGGCATCTTTGAAATCTTTGTCCGTCACTTTCGTGGAAAGTTCGTCTTCCTTGTCAACCAATTTGTCTTTATAGTCAGGTAATAATTGCTCGAAATGTTTCCGGCTGCCTTTGGGGATTTTTATCTCTTGCAATGATATGCAACCCCCGAATGCGTTGTTACCAATGCTTTTCACGCTCTGTGGGATGGATATCTCACGCAATGAACGGCAATGACTAAACGCATTGTTTCCAATGCTTATCACACTATCGAGGATTGCAAACCTTGTGTTATTAGAAAGGTATGATATGAGAACCGTCATGTCGGCATCGTAAAGCGCATCGTCAACAATCCTAAAATGAGGCGAGTTGCATATCACCTTGCATTTACACCTGATGAAAGGGTTGACACCAATCCTTTTTACAGACTTTGGTATGATTATCTGCTCCAATGAATTGCAAGCCACGAACGCATAGTCGCCAATGCTCGTCACGCTATTGGGAATCGATATCTCCTGCAATGAATGGCAAGCCCAGAACGCGAAGTCACCAATGCTTGTCACGCTCGATGGGATGGATATCTCACGCAATGAAGCGCAAGCCATGAACGCTTTGTCTCCAATGCTTGTCACACTATCAGGGATGGATATCTCCTGTAATGAATGGCAATCACAAAACGCATAGTCTCCAATGGTCGTCACGCCATTGGGAATCGATATCTCCTGCAAAGAATCGCAAAAAATGAACGCTTGTTTCCCAATGCTTGTCACTCCTTTCGAGATGGATATTTTCCGCAATGAACGGCAACCATAAAACGCATAGTCTCCAATGCTAGTCACGCCATTCGGTATGATTATCTCCCACAATGATTCGCAATTATAAAACGCACTATCTCCAATGCGCGTTACGCTATTGGGGATAGATATTTCTTTTAATAAATGGCACCAAAAAAACGCGCTATCGCCTATACTTGTCACGCTCGACGGGATGGATATTTTTCGCAATGAACGGCAACTATGAAACGCGCTGTCACAAATAACCCTTGTCCCTTCCTTTATTTTATATTTCTCTACCTTTACTCCTCTCAGCAACCGCTTCCCATCCCGGCTGTACCAAGCTCCGAACTCGTCCTTGACGGCATTCTCCCTATCTTCGTCCGTCACTTCCGTGGATAGTTCTTCTTCGACTACTTCCGGCTTTTGCGGTTTTGCAACTGCCAGCAATCGGAACGAGACATTCGCCAGCGTCTTGTACCCGCAGGCGATAGCAAACAGCCCTACGAGGGTGTTGACTTCGGCATCCTGTGATGGAAATACGGCTTTGAGAAGTAGGCAGGACGACAGGTCGCGGTAGTCGCTCTCGGAGAAGAGCAGGCGGTCGGCTGCTCCGTATTTGTCAAGCAACGACGGGTCGGCGGCAATCAGGCGGAGCGAAAGGAGGATGGAGATGGCGGGAAAGTCGTCGATGTGCTCGTTGAAGTCGTCCGCTGTGCGCAACGGGTGACGGAAGTCGGGGCTGCCAAGCTCGCGCGACTTCTGCCCCTGCATGGCAGGTACGAACATACCGTCATAGTCAACAAGGGTGAGCGAACCGTCGTAGCGCACGAGGATATTGTCCGGCTTCAGGTCACCGTGGGCGAAAGGCTGCGGCAAGAGCCACATGGCAAGGCGGCTAAAGTTGTAAGCCAGCACTTCGAGGGCGTACCTGTCGCCGATGTTTTGGCGGACATAGCGATCGAGCGTCGTGCCATCCACCCAGTCCATCAGCAGCACGGGGAACTCGCTTTCGTCCGCACTGTTGTTGTCCACGAACAGTTCCCTGTCGTAGTAGCTCACCTTGGCAAGGTAGGTGGATTGCACAAATTCAAGTTCGTCGGTTATCTGCCGGTACGCTTCCTCGCGCCCCTCCTGTTCCCTCGTGAAGCATTTCACGGCATAGAACCTGCCCGTTTCGATGTCTTTCATCTTGAAGACCACGGCAAAGTTGCCGCTTGACATCACGGGGTTGCCGTTGTCATCAAGTACGGGGCGCAGGTGGCTTAGCTTGTCAAAGTTGTCCTCTGCCGAATGGATGGCATCAACGTATTCTGATATAAGCGGATAGTTCATGTAATAATTGTAGTGTTTCAAAAAGTGTTTCCAGAATAAGTCCTAAGATTTCCGTGCTTTACAAATATATCAATTTATCCATTATCTCATCTGCGGGTATGTCATTGGATTATGTTTTTTTTATTTGTCTGTGAATATTTGTCCACTAAACAATCACAGAAATTCCTTAAAATTCTTGATATTTAATATGTTGTAGGTGATTTTACAGTCAACGGATTTGAATTTATATTTCGCTCAGGTTCAGTTCGGTATGAATAAGGATCCCTACCTTTTCACTTAATTACGCCGGTGTTGCGATGGCGACACATTCCGGCAAACTTTACCTTCTCTGCATCGGCAATTAGGCAACACGTAGCAATCCAAGCAAGGCTTGTCTTTCCGATTGAAAATATATAAAAGTATATTTACGAGAAGAAAAGCTAACTATTATCCTCTTGATTCCAGAAACCGGAACTGTTCCGTCAGTTGCTGTCATACTTCATTGATATGAATCACGAACTGGTCTTACTTGCTCAGAAAAGAGTGTGGTAGCCTAATCTTTTTTCTAACCCCTACACAATCTGTCAAGTCGTTCCCTCAACAATTCTCCATACTTTTCTTTTAGCCCGGCACTTGGAAACGAGTTTTGAATGACCGCCTCGAACTTGGGCAATAGCTTGATATACTTGTTCATCAGTCGCTCTACTATCTTGTTTTCTATACCCAAAGTGGCTGCCGATTTGATAAAATCCTCCCTTTGTA
>CAZWPW010000206.1:0-2882 GCA_964635525.1 uncultured Bacteroidaceae bacterium | reverse complement strand
ATTGCACCGCCTTGGAGATCATGACCGTGTGGGCTGAGACACCGCCGAGCACCGGCGCCGACGTGTTCGATGGTGTGACAACGAACAACTGTATACTCTACGTGCCGGATCCGTCAGTTGATGCCTATAAGGGAGCCACTGTCTGGGAAGGCTTCAAGATCTTGGGCATGGGCGAGTTGGGTTACTGCGGCCAGAACCTGATGTGGAGCGTCACCGACGACGTGCTGACCATCGAGGGTACAAAGGACATGTGGGATTACAGAAGCAACAGCGGCGTGACAACGGCACCTTGGGGGGATACCATCACGCAAATCGCATTCCCCGAAGAGATTACCTACATCGGAAGCTATGCGTTCTACCGTTGCACCGGCCTCGAAACCGTTGACCTGCCCGCATCTATAGACAGCATAGGCGACAACGCCTTCAGAAACTGCACCGGCCTCAAGAGCATGACAGTGCAAGCCGAAGTGCCGCCGGTTGTCTGCACCAACACGTTCAACCAAGTAGACAAGTCCATTCCCGTCTACGTGCCTGACGAGTCGGTTTATGATTACGAGAATGCCAATTATTGGAGCGAGTTCTTCATCCAGCCCCTTAGCAGCAAGGTTGAAGAGGATGACGACGACGAAGAAGACGGTGAAGGCGAAGGTGAAGGCGAAGGTGAAGGCGGCGGGTCAGGCATTGACTCTGCAGCATCGCAAGCAACGAAAGCCATAGTGCGCGGCTTGGAAGTCGAACTGTCGCTTGAGGCAGGCACGCAGGTTAGCGTCTACTCAATCAGCGGCCAACTTGTGTTGAAGACTACAGAATCGCGCTTCACCCTGCCGGCTGCCGGGATATACATCATCACCGCAGGTGGAGAAACAATCAAAGTGGCAGCGCATTAAGCACGCACCTGCAGGCTCGCAACAAGAGCCATGACAAACTACCGCGCCAAGGAGGGAAGCCCGCCTTGGCGCGGTTGCATTATCTCCCCGCCCCCTGAGCGTTCATTGGTGGCTTTAATCCCCCGTTCTCTTGCTCTCAGCAAGGCGCAATGGAGTTATTCAAGTGCCTTTTGATTGCTGTTAGCTTGAGAAAGAGCCGTGGCGGCTGGCTTGTTTAACAGTAATTATTATATTTGTGGCAACCAATGAAAAGTGCAACCCTTGATTGCCAGGCCATGGAATACCTTTTGCACTACGTTTGGAAATATCTGCTCGACCGTTCGAAGGCGATGACGGCACACGACGGGCGCATGCTAAAAGTCATTGACCCGGGCATGCGCAACAGCGATGCCGGCCCCGACTTCTTCAACGCCAAGATAGAAATCAACGGCACCATGTGGGCCGGGAACGTCGAGGTGCACGACAAGTCGTCGCATTGGTATGCGCACGGGCATCACCGCGACGCAGCCTATGACAACGTCATCCTGCATGTATGCAAGGAGATCGATTGCCCTGTGGTGCGCAGCGACGGCACACCAGTTCCCCAGTTACAGGTTGATGTTCCGCAGCACGTGGCAATGAATTATGAGGAGTTGAAGCATGCTGACATGATGCCTGCGTGCTACAAGATAATTGACTCCCTGCCTGATTTGACCAAGCATTCTTGGCTGGCGTCGCTTGCTATCGAGCGCCTTGAGGATAAAACCGGCGCAGTCATTTCCCGCCTTGCGCGTTTCGGCAACAATTGGGAGGATGTATTTTTCATCTCGCTTGCCCGCAACTTCGGTTTCGGAGTCAATGGCGATTCTTTCGAACGTTGGGCCGCCATGCTTCCTTTCAGGGCAATGGACAAGCACCGCGACAACCTCCTACAAATCGAGAGCTTCATGTTCGGCATTGCCGGATTCCTTGACGGGGCGATGAGCGATGCCTACCAATCAGCCTTGCGCGATGAATACCTCTTCCTGAAGCATAAGTTCTCGCTGCCCGACGTTCCCGACTTTTCTTGGAAGATGCTCAGGATGCGCCCGGGCAACTTCCCCCATGTCAGGATAGCGCAGCTGGCAAGCATCTACCACTCGTCGCACTCACTGTTTTCTCAAGTCCTCGAATGCTCTACCGCCGCACAGTGCCGTGAGCTGTTCCGGAAAGGCACCTCAGGCTATTGGCACACCCACTTCACGTTCAGGCACGAGTCGCCCGAGACAATGCGGATGCTCACTGACCGTTCGGCCGACTTGATAGCCATCAACACCGTAGTGCCTTTCCTTTATGCTTATGGCATCCAAACCGGCACAGAGGCTTTCCGTGAGAAAGCATTGGACTTGCTTGAGTCAATCGATGCCGAGGACAACAGGTTCATAAGGAACTGGGCTAACGTTGGATTGGTTCCAGAGAATGCCATGGATTCGCAGGCAATCATACAGTTGACACGGGACTATTGCGAGAAAAAGAAATGCTTTTTTTGCCGTTTCGGATATGAATATCTCAAATGCCGCAGGAATTTATGAAATCATGCCTTTAGTTTTGTTTCTTATGATTTACCTTTGCGGATGTAACTGTTATATTATATTATGGTGTCATGGAAAAGTGTGAACAGTATAATAAGATTTTCGACGAAGTGCTTGAGGCTTACCACAGGACGGACAATGTCGATGAGCCTATAAACAATCCCTTCGAAACAGGGACCTTGCAGTTCTTCCTCTATCTGAAGTGCTGGATAGATGTGGTGCAATGGCATCTGGAGGATTTGGTACGCGCCCCCGAGATTGACCCAGTTGAGGCACTGGCCTTGAAGCGAAGGATAGACAAGTCGAACCAGGAGCGCACTGACGTAGTGGAAATGCTCGACAGCTATTTCCTTGACAAATATTCTGGTGTGGCCAAGCGCGACGATGCCACAATCAACACCGAAAGCCCCGCATGGGCCATCGACAGGCTGTCAATCCTCGCATC
>CAZWPW010000205.1:0-2887 GCA_964635525.1 uncultured Bacteroidaceae bacterium | reverse complement strand
TCGTAAGACAGCAGATTTACAGTCTGCCCCATTTGGCCACTCTGGAATTTGCCCTAGCCGCCTCAATGCCCCAACAATGGGGCTTGTTGTAGGCAGTGCAAAGATATTGCTATTTTCGTAAACGCAAAACAAAATCAGCCATTTTTATCGCGCTCATAGCGCATTCAGCCCCTTTGTTGCCAAGCTCTCCGCCAGCGCGCTGCATGGCTTGCAGCATGTCGTCAGTAGTGAGCAGCCCGAATATGACGGGGACATCCCCTTTTGCGTTCAGCTCTGCTATGCCTTGCGTGACACCCTGGCAAACGTAATCGAAATGCGGAGTGTCGCCACGCACTACGCTGCCGAGTACAATGATGGCATCCACGCCCGAGTGTTTTGCCATTTGATTGGCTGCAAAAGTCAACTCGAAGCTGCCGGGAACCTTCTCCACCACTATGTCATTGTCGTCAACCCCATGGCTGCGCAACACGTCAAGCGCGCCTTCAAGCAGCTTGCCGGTGATTTGCGCGTTCCACTGCGCGACAGCAATGCCGAAGCGCATGCCTGCGGTTGAAGGGAGCCCGCCTGATTCTGGACTGGAAAGGTTATGGAGCTTGGTTGCCATATTTGTTTTCGCCGCTGTGCTGCCAGCGTTTGCGCGCCACCTGCAATGCACCAGCCAAGAGGCTTGCGCCGTTCAGCATGCTTTATCTCATTGCACGAGCACGGCGGAAGAAATCAAGGTGTTACTTTCTCTATGTACTTGTCGATATCGTTTGCTATCGTACGACTGTTAGGATAGCGTTGCTTGATTTTGTTGTAGCATTGTAGTGCCTTGTCGTTGCGCCCGAGCTTTTCATATACCATGCCCGCTTGCCTGAGCCATACAGGGCTTGACGACTGGAGGTCGGCCTTGTCGGCGGCCTTCACAAGCAGAGATGCCCCTTGGTCGAGGTCGCCGAGGTTGATTTTGCAGTTCCCGAGCGCTGCCATGGCGTTCGCTGCAACGTAGGTGTCGCTGCTCTTATAGCTTTCAAGGTAGCCCACTGCCTCCTCGTACTTGCCCATCTTTGCCAGCGATATGCCAGCATAGAACTTGGCAAGGTTGGCAGCATCAGTGCCCTTGAAGTCGGAAATGACTTTGGCAAACCCGAAATAGGAAATGGAATCGCCATTAAGAGCCTTTTCATAGTCCCCTGCATTGAAATAATTCTGCCCTGGGAACAGAGCCTCGGATGCCCTCAGCTGGCGCGGAGCTTGGTAGTAGTTCTTGTAAAGTAACACGGCCACCACTACCACTATTATGGCGGCGATGACCCCGATGATTATTTTCTTGTTCGCTTCGATGAATGTTTCCGAGCGGTTCAGCATTTCCTCCGCATCCAAGCCTTGCTTGCTGTTTTTCTTTTGGTTTGCCATATTCTTGTGTCTGTTGTTCTTTTCCTACAGATTCTGCCCGGCAGGCACATGCATTTTACCGTCCCAACGGGCTGTTGGCGGCAAAAGTAGTTTTTTATTGTCTATTTGTGAAACAATTGCGCGATATTTTTCCTTTGACGGGGCCAACAGGCAAGCAGGCAGAGGCAACCGGCAAGTGCGATATTGAGACCTCTGCAAAAGTCCGTTTCGCATCCAAATTGAAAAATATCATATTCTGATTATCTGTAATTCATTAGTCGATAGCCGGCTGCCGGAGTGGTTTTGCAGAGGTCTCTTGATACAAACATTTGAAATCGGGCAAGATATCCCCTCGCCTCATTCGCATCACGAATGCCATATCAGATATGGTTTAGACTGTTGGCCCATCCCGGCTGGGTTAGTGAAATATACAAAATCAAATGGCTTCGTTTTGCGCTTGAGCGCATTCCTGCCGGCACAGCCACATAGTCCATAAGGAGCCTCCTGTGCGGCAGGAATCGTTCAAACCCGGATGTGTTGATCTCATCCGTTGTCCAACACTTTATTTTGCATCCTTATCCTTGAAGTAATCGGAAGCGGCCTTCTTCAGGCTCTTACGCAATTTACGACGACTGGATTCGTCGAAGACAGCACTTTGAGCGCAACCTAACATGACCGCATCGGCGCGTTCATAGTACTTCATACGGCTGCTTCGTTCCTGTTCAAACATGGCCTCTGTGCCGGCTTCATCCTGTTGAAACTCCAAGGCGTTGTCTATGCCCAGCGAGGCCGCCGTGCCTTTCACGTCAATGTTGGCACCGATGAAGTTGAAACTCCATCCCATTTCTTTCAGGGCATCAATCATCTTTGCTACCTTCACGCGTGTGTAGTGCCTGGACGCATTCTCCATTCCGTCGGTAATAATGGTCACGCTGCCTATGGCCAGTTCCTTGTCCTTGACAACGGCTTTGAGGTCGGCCAATGTTTCGCCCACGGCATCGTAAAGGGGTGTACATCCCCAAGGATTATACTGTTCACCGTTGATGTGGGCTGCTTCGGCAATAGGCTGGTTCTTGATAAGGTAGCGAGATGGCACTTCTTCGTCACTCTGGAATGCGTAGATGCTCACATAGTGCTCTTGCGTATCGGCAAACTTTTCCTGCGCCGAACGTACGGTGTTGATGGTTTCGTTACAGCCGCTGATGGTCTGTTGTTTTACACAGCTCATGCTGCCACTCTCGTCGAGGATAATCAGGTTGTAGATTTCGGTTTTCATAATAAATTGATGTTAATAGTTTGTGTTTGATGCGTTCATACGTTCTTATACATTCTTATACATTAAACGGATTACCGGGTGCCAAGCATCCGTCAATCTCCTCTTCGTAGGCCTCCTCGTCAAAGGAGTAGAGGTTGGGGAAGCGGTTGTGGACCGCAACAGGGCTTACGCCTTCTTCTCGCAGCAGGCCGGTGGAGGACATCTTTCGGGCAAAGTTGCGGCGGTCGTATGTGG
>CAZWPW010000204.1:0-2905 GCA_964635525.1 uncultured Bacteroidaceae bacterium | reverse complement strand
TTGGTATATGTGGCTGCATTTCAAGTGTCTGACGGGTTGCAAACCACCATGGTCGGCGTTTTGCGCGGCTTGCAAGATGTCAAAAGAGTGATGTGGATTGCCTTCATCGCTTACCTGCTCGTGAACCTTCCCATGGGATATTTTCTCGGGTTTGTATGCAAGATGGGTCCCGGAGGTTTGTGGATTGGGTTTATTTTCGGCCTGTCATTGGCGGCCATCCTGCTCACCGTGCGCTACCGAACCCGCTACCTTTCGCGTCGCGCGCTCTCACCTTCCGAGCGGTAGACGGCCGTCTTTCCGTTACCCTGAACCGAACGAAAAAACTATCGCTCCTTTTTCTTGTCGCCCGATTGTTTGGTGTAAAGAAAACGTTTGATTTTCTGCGAAGGTGTCCTTTCAAATGGCTTGTCTATTAGATCAATTCGCTTGATTTGAGAGTACTTGTTCAGCCGGCGGTTCAATTCTTTCAGGTAATTGCTCTTCCACGTTTCCAGTTGTGCTTCCCACTCCTTGAACCGAAGTTGCCTTTCTTTGACCGCCTCTTTGAGGTGTTCGAGGCTCTCGGCAGCCTTCTCCATGTTCAGCAGCACCTTAGCAATGAGCGAATTGCCTTCCTCCACCACGAGCGATTCTGCGATGAAGTCGTGGCTGTTGATAAGCTGCTCGATGTCTTCCGGATAGATATTTTCGCCCCCGGGCCCTAATATAGTTGTCTTGCTCCTACCCTTAATGTATAGGTATCCTCGGCTGATTCGTCCCAAGTCGCCCGTACGCAGCCACCCGTCGGAGGTTAGCACCTGCTCGGTTGCCTGGCTGTTTCGATAGTAACCGTTCATCAGGTGCGGGCCTTTCACCCATATTTCCCCCACCCCATGCCCATCGGGTTCGTGGATTTTGATGCTCACTCCCGGCAGCGCCACTCCTGTGGATTCGAGTCGGGTCTTGCCTACTGCCGCTCCGGCGATGAGGGGCGCGGCTTCCGTCATACCGTAGCCTATGGCATAAGGGAAACCTGCTTCAAGTAGAAAACGTTCCACCTGCGGGTCGAGTTTTGCCCCGCCAATGCCGAAAAACTTCAATCGTCCGCCGAAGGCGATGCGCAAGTGTCGCCCGGCTGCACGGTGGAAAAGCCGACGAAACAGCGGAACGGCACACATCACACCAAGCATCTTTCTCTTCGACAATGTGGCACGAATCTGCGTTTTGTATATCTTCTCCATGATAAGAGGTACGGAGAGCATGGTGGTGGGCCGTAACAGTTTCAGGGCCGGAAGTAAGGTGGATGCGGTCGGAGGCTTCTGAAGATAATATATCGATGCGCCGCAGGAAATGGGCAAAAGCATCCCGAGACTATTCTCATAGGTGTGCGACAGGGGGAGGAATGATAGGAAGACATCTTCCGAATCAACAGGTTGAAAGGCGCGCGAACGGCTCACCACGAAGGTGATTGCACGGTGCGTAAGCATCACGCCCTTAGGAGTTCCGGTGGTGCCGGAGGTATAAATCAGGGCGGCCAGATCTCGCTCTTGCACCCGGTAGTCGTAAGGTTGCAGCTCCTCGGCAGGCAGTTTGTCGGGAAAAAGCAGCGTCAAATCGTCCATCAAGAAAGCGACTTTCAGTCCGTCGATACGCTCCGGCTGTAGCTTCGGTAGGAGGCGTTGGCTGACAAAGAGGGCTTTGACGCCTGCGTGAGTGAGTATGTTCTGCATCTCCTCCCGGCTGAAGTCGGGCAAAAGAGGCACGGCAACAAGCCCGCCGGTTGTCACTGCCAAGTAAATAGCTACCCAGTGAGGCATGTTGTGCCCCACAAGAGCAACCTTATCGCCAGGCTGCAAACCGGCCGAAGCCAACATCCGGGCGATCCGTTTCACCTGTTCTCCAAGCTCTCTGTAGCTTATCGGCGTCTCGCCCACAAAGCTGAGAGAGGGTCGGTGGCCGTATGCTTGCAGCGCACGGTCGAACAGTTCCTGGATGGTCAGTCGGTTCAACGGGATGATTTGATTGGCATTCATAGAGCGAAAATCGGGTATTTTCAATAACAATATATAGTGGGATTTAGTGCATCGTCGCGCGGTATTTTCTCCGTTTCTTGTCGGCTTTCACGGGAAAGATTCGCAGCGTCGCAAAAAAAGCTACGCACTTCCTACCTCAGGAGATACGTAGCTTGCGCCTGCAAAATTAAGATGCATGATTAGAGATTTTCGAATAGAAATTCGCTTTTGCAGGTATAAAGATGCTTGCGTGCTGCTGTGCCGAGGATGCTATGGTTCTTGTCAGGGTAGACTTGCATGCGGAATTGTTTGCCGGCTTCTACCAAGCGCGCTATATATAATGATGTATGTTGCAGGTGCACATTGTCGTCGGCAGTGGAGTGGACAATCAGCAGCTTCCCCTTCAGTTGTGCGGCACGTTGCAGGGCGGAGGAGGCCTGGTAGGCTGCGGGTCGTTCTTGCGGAAGTCCCATGAACCGTTCGGTGTAGATGGTGTTGTATAGCAACCAGTCGGTGACCGGTGCTATGGCGATGCCTGCCCGGAAGGGGCTTTCGGGGTGACTCATAGCCATCAGTGTGATGTATCCCCCGTAGCTCCAGCCCCAGATGCCGATACGTTCAGGGTCGATGCCGGGCAGTGTTGCCAGGTGTTTTGTGGCAGCGATGATGTCGCTGGTTTCGAGAATGCCGAGCTGTCCTGCGGTGCATTTGCGGAATTGCTCGCCTCGTGCGCCCGTGCCGCGAGTATCAATCGAGACGACCACATAGCCGTTTTGTGCCAGATAGTACTCCCAACCGATGTCCCACCTGTTAAGCACTTGCTGCGAAGCAGGGCCGTTATATTGCACAACGAGCACAGGATGGAGCTTGTCGCTGCCAAAGTCGCCGGGTTTTACCATCCAGCCATTGAGCGG
>CAZWPW010000203.1:0-2943 GCA_964635525.1 uncultured Bacteroidaceae bacterium | reverse complement strand
GCCACGTCAATCGCTTTCAGGTTGTTTCCCATTGCGCCATATATGGTAATGAAGCTTCCGTTGCCCTTTCGTTTATGCACGGGGATGCTTATCTCCCTTGCATTGTTCAGGTATTGTGCCGTGAGCGAACCGCATTTGCCTATTTCGCCGGGTTTGCCAGCGAAGACCACATTGCCGCCGAGCCTTCCCGCCCCGGGGCCCATGTCTATGATGTAGTCGGAGTTTTCCATCATTTCGCGGTCGTGCTCCACTACAATGACCGTGTTCCCTTCGTCCTTCAATGTTTTCAATGCCTGTATCAACCGCCTGTTGTCGCGCTGGTGCAAGCCTATGCTTGGTTCATCGAGGATATACAACACATTGACCAGCCTCGAGCCTATTTGCGTTGCGAGGCGTATGCGTTGGCTTTCGCCTCCTGACAGCGACATCGACGAGCGGAACAGCGAGAGGTAAGGCAAGCCGACATCGCACAGGAATTGCAAGCGGTGGCAGATTTCCTTGATTATCTCGCCGCCTATCGCAGCTTGCTTCGCGTCGAGCTTGCCGTGCAGCGAATTGAACCAGGCGAGCAGTTCGTCAATGTCCATCGACGAGAGGTCATATATGTTCTTGCCCGAAATCTTGAACGAGAGCGCCTCTTTCGTCAATCGCTTGCCGCCGCAGGATGGGCATACGTCAACTATCGAAAACTGCTCCGCCCACTTGCGCGCAGATGCCGAGGCGTCGGCGTCTTGCTGCATTTGGATATACTTTGCCAGCCCGTCGAACTTGACATAATAGTCGGAGCTGCTGTGTATGAGCGCGCTCCTCATCCTTATCTTGTCGTTGCTGCCGTGCATTATTTCATCTATCACCTCTTCGGGCAACTGCGATATGGGCATCTTTATGTCGAGGCCGTATTTTTCAAGCAATGATTGTATTTGCCAGAAGATCATGAGGTTCCTGTACCGCCCGAGGGCGACTATGCCGCCGTTGTAGATTGAACGGCTCCGGTCGGGTATGACCTTGCCTGTGTCGACCCTGTTCACATATCCCAAGCCCTTGCATTTGGGGCATGCGCCTTGCGGCGAATTGAAGGAGAAGTTGTGCGGGGCCGGGTCCTTGTATGCCATTCCGGTAGTGGGGCACATGAGATTGCGGCTGTAGTACTTCAGTTCGCCGCTGTCGGCATCTTCGACCATTATCAGCCCGCCGCCTGTTTTCATTGCAAGCCTGACGCTCTGCTTCAGGCGCTGCTCGTCATTGGCACGCAGGCGGTCGATGACGACTTCAATGTCGTGCGTCTTGTAGCGGTCAAGCCTCATCCCGTGCTTGAGTTCCTCTATCCGCCCGTCGACGCGCACGTATGCGAAGCCTTTGCGCCTCGTCTGCTCGAAGAGTTCCTTGTAATGCCCTTTCCTTGCCCTGACAAGCGGGGCGAGGATGTAAATCTTCTTGCCGGCATACCTCTCAAGCATCATTGAAACGACTTGTTCCTCGGTGAACTTGACCATCTTCTCCCCCGTGGCGTAAGAATATGCCGTCGACGCCTTGGCGAACAACAGGCGGAGGTAGTCGTAGATCTCCGTCACCGTGCCGACCGTCGAACGCGGGTTCTTGTTGACCGTTTTCTGCTCGATTGATATGACGGGGCTCAGCCCTGTTATGCTGTCGGCATCGGGGCGCTCCAGGTTGCCGAGGAAGTTCCTCGCGTATGCCGAGAAAGTCTCTATGTAGCGGCGCTGCCCTTCGGCATATATCGTGTTGAAGGCCAGCGACGACTTGCCGCTGCCGCTGAGCCCGGTGATGACGGTCAGGGCGTTCCTCGGGATGGCGACGCTCACGTTCTTCAGGTTGTTCACCCTTGCTCCCCTGACCTCTATCATGGCGCTGTCTTCCATTGTAGGCCTTCTCAATTGCTGTCGCCGGTGCCCGTGAGCACGTTGATTGACGATTTCTTCTTGTAGGTTATCCCGTCGGCCCCGACGGCTTCCACGACGATGAAATAGACCCCGTCCTTGACCGTCCTGCCCTTGTAAGTCCCGTCCCATCCTTCGTCGATGTTGTCGATGCCCCAGGAATATATCTGCTGCCCCCAACGGTTGAAGATATATGCCTTGAAACTGACAAGCGACTGGTGGCTGACCTTGTAGTAGTCGTTTATGCCGTCGCCGTTGGGCGAAAAGGCGTTCGGCAGCTCGAGCGACGACTCGCTGACGGTTATCGAGAAGGCTTCCGACTCGTATTCCTCTTCCGTCTCCTCGTCAGTGACCAACAGCCTGACATAGGACGTGCCGGCCGACGTGAACGAGTAGCTCGTGTTCTCGTCCCAACGCAGGAGGAACGTGCTGCCGAAGTCGCTGTCATAGCTGAACTGCCATTCATAACGCAAATTAGTGTCATCTGAGGCCACCATCGCCATGAACTCAACTTCAATGGGCGCGTTGCCCGTGTAGGAGCCGCCTTCGGTTATCGTGTCGGGCGTTTCGAGGTATTCATTGTTGGCGGCGGTGACTACCCCGACGGGGCTGGCCTCGATGCTTGTTTGGGAGTATGCCGTTGCAATGCAAGCCGCAAGGAGCAGCAGCAAGAGGGCTGGACGTTTCATCATGGTTGTCATTTGTCTGTCGTGATCGGATGCAAAAGTAACACTTATTTCCCACTTTGCCCTTGTCCTCCCCCCGTCTTGCCCCAAAGCGCGAAGCTGAAGTGTGGGGAAGTTTATCGCGCATATCACTGCCATGAGCTGCGCAGAAATCCAAGTGCTGGCAGCATGGCAGACAGCTATCCTAAAAAATTAGAAGTGCTGGCATCGTGGCAGACAATGCTCCAAAAAAATTTGAAGCACTGGCATCGCTGTAGACAGTACTCCAAAAAAATTTGAAGTGCTGGCATCGCTGTAGACAGTACTCCAAAAAAATTTGAAGTGCTGGCATCGCAGCAGACAGTACTCCAAAAAAATTT
>CAZWPW010000202.1:0-2948 GCA_964635525.1 uncultured Bacteroidaceae bacterium | reverse complement strand
AATGCGGCGCGGGCCATATATCCCGTATCCTCCATCAATGATATGCAGAAGTACAGGATGAGGATGTTAGGCAAGAACACGATAACCGCCCCTACGCCGCCAATAATCCCGTCGACGAGCATGTCCTTTAGCGGGCCGTCTGCCATGTTCACCGAAACCAAGTCGCCTAACTTCCCTACTGCCCATTCAATGAACTGCATCGGGTAGTCGCCGAGCGCGAAGGTGCACTCGAACATGATGTACATCAAAACAAAGAACATTGGGTAACCCCACACCTTGTGGGTGAAGACAGCATCAAGCATCTTCGTCGTCTTCCTTCCCCCGGCCTGCTGCTCGCCAGTGCATGTTTCTTTCAAAGCGCCGGCTATGAAACCATACTTGGCATTCGTTATTGCCGCCTCGCAATCCTCACGTAGTATTGACGCTATGCGGGCTTCCTCCTTGTCACGGGCAGCCAATATAGCACTTGCGCCGGGCAACGAGTGCAACAACACTTCAACATCCTTGTCATGCTCAAGCGACTTTATGGCAAGGAAACGCGTCGAATAGCGTGCGCGCAGCTGCTCGTCCTTCTTGAGTTCAGCTTGTATGGCTTCTATGGCGCGCTCTATTTCCGGTCCGTGGTTGATGTGTATGTGCCTGGCGAGCCTGCCCGCTTTCTTGCCGGCATGTCCCTGATGCCCTTTCTTGGCACGGGTTTCCTTCATGCGCTGGCCGGCAAGCTCCTTTTCAATCGCCTCGTTCATATTGCCGTCAGCACCTATGAAATCCTCGCCTTCATAGAGTTCTATGATCGTGCGGAACAGGTTGCCGATGCCTTCGCCTCTCTTGCACACCGTCGGCACCATAGGCACGCCGAACAAGCGGCTCAGGTGTACGTTGTCGAGCTTCGCGCCGCTTTTTTCCAACTCGTCATACATGTTCAACGCGACGACAAGCCTGACGTTCATGTCGATGAGCTGCGTGGTCAAGTACAGGTTGCGCTCCAAGTTCGACGAGTCGACCACGTTGATGACCACGTCGGGCGTTTCTTCAACAATATGCTTCCTGACGAACACCTCCTCGGGTGAGTATGCCGATAGCGAATACGTGCCTGGCAAGTCGACTATCTTGAAATGGTATCCTTCGAAATCGAAATAGCCTTCCTTCGAATCTACCGTCACCCCACCGTAATTGCCCACATGCTCATGCGCGCCCGAGGCGAGGTTGAACAGCGAGGTTTTACCCGAATTGGGGTTGCCGACCAATGCCACGTTGATTTGCTTGCGCTGCTTGGCTGCAATGGTTTCCAAGCCGCTTTCCTCAATAATGCTTGCAAAGGCGGGAGCATCGTCCGAGCGGAACAGCTCCTCGTTCAAGGCCACGTCGCTCTGCGTGAGGACTTCAATCATTTGCGCTTCCGAATGGCGCAGGGAAATCTCGTAGCCCATTATCCGGTACTTCACCGGGTCTTTCAAAGGAGCATTGAGCAGTACTTCGACGGTCTTTCCCTTTATGAAGCCCATTTCAACTATGCGCTTGCGGAATCCACCATGCCCCAACACTTTAACGACGACACCTTTCTCGCCAGTCTTCAATTCAGATAAACGCATGACAAATGTTTCGTTTCACGCAAAATTATATCATTCCTCAGTTATGAATCCAACCTAACTTAAAAAATTCAACAAACGCCATGCAAATACTAACTTTTAGGTATTCACCCCGAAGCAACGCAGCTCCCATATCCCCCGCTTGGCGCGCCAAGACTGGGGCAAGCGCAAAAAGTTTGCGCCGGCTTCGCCTTATGTTGGAACTAAGCATTAACTTTACGTTGAGAAACAAAAACCACCGCATAGCGCTATCAAAATGATTGTAAGAACGGCAGACTTCGTAATAAGCAACACCGACATCAGCAAATGCCCAAGTGACGGCAAGCCAGAATACGCCTTCATAGGCAGGTCAAACGTAGGCAAGTCAAGCCTTATCAACATGCTCACAGGCCGGCGAATAGCCATGACCTCGCAAATACCCGGCAAGACGCTGCTGATAAACCACTTCATAATAAACAACGAATGGTACCTCGTCGACCTGCCCGGATACGGCTACGCCAAGCGAGACAAGGCCACGCTCAAGAAGATAAACCAAATCATCAGGAGCTACATAGCCGGGAGGATGGAGCTGACAAACCTCTTCGTGCTTGTCGACATCAGGTTGGAGCCGCAGAAATCGGATTTGGAACTGATCGAATGGCTAGGCCAGAACGGAGTGCCTTTCTCAATCGTCTTCACGAAAGCCGACAAGCTCTCGAAAACCAAGGCAAACAGCAACGTCGAGGCGTTCATGACAAAGCTGGCGGAACAATGGGAAGAATTGCCGAAACACTTCATCTCATCCTCTGAAAACAAAACCGGAAAAGAAGAGATTCTCAATTACATAGAAGAAATAAACAAAACGCTTAAAACCCAAAAACAATGATCAGGCACGCTTTGCTTGCAATATGCTTATTCGCAGCGACAACAGCAGGGGCATATCCGTTGAACGGCCAGCAGGCTTCCGGCAAGATGAACAACGCGCCGCAGGAGGCGGCAGAAACAACGCAGGTCACCAAAAAGGACATAACCGGAACGTGGAACTACAGTAAAATAATTATCGTATTGGAATCAAGCAACCCGCTGCAGAGTGCAGGAGGGGCGATCCTTGCCGCCAAGCTCGAAGAACAGCTCGCAGTGCTGCTCGAGAAGGCAGGCATCAAGGCAGGCGCGGCAACCTGCACCTTCAGCACCGGCAACACTTTCACTGCATCGTCAGGCAGCATGAAGGCCGAAGGCACATACACGCTCAACAGCGCCAAGAGCGAAATCACGCTGAAATTGCCAAACTGGGAGGCAAACAACACATGCACAGTCGAAAAGAGCGGCAACAAGCTGTCATTTATGTTCGATGCCGACAATCTGCTGCCGGTAGTCTCA
>CAZWPW010000201.1:0-2962 GCA_964635525.1 uncultured Bacteroidaceae bacterium | reverse complement strand
GACAGCCTCTTCTTCAACTTCATGAAAGGCAGCGTATCACTCATATACGCGTGCGGGCCGACACCTTATTACACTATGTACGGAGCTTACCGGCTAACGGGCGACTCAATAGAAATAGAGTTCAACCAAGAAACCGACGAAGAGAAAAACAAAGAATATTTCCACAAGTACCTTAATTGGAGTACCTTTAAGAACCAGTTCCACATCAAGACGCTGACATCAAGCACGCTAGAACTGGAAAGAAACGACACAATAATGCTTATGACAAAATATTGAATTAAAAACCAACAACAAAATGAAAAAGATTGTTTACTTAAGCACGGCATTGTTCGCAATCGTGGCTATGACAGCCTGCAAATCAAGCGAAAGCGCCTACAAACAAGCCTACGAAAAGGCTAAGCAACAAGAATTAGCCGATGCAGAACTGTACGACGACACCGACGTGCTATACTACGAAGACTATGAACCGGAACCATGGACACCACAGCCAGAACCGCCGGTGGAAAGGTATGAAAAAGTCGAAGTCGTTGGCAATGGAATGCTTGACAGATACAGCGTGGTGTGCGGCAGTTTCGGTCTCAAAGCCAATGCTGAATCGCTCAAAAACCGAATGATTAAAGAAGGGTACAACGCAATGGTGGTATTCAACCCGGAAATAGCAATGTACAGGGTTATCGCCGCAACGTTCCCGACACGCGAACAGGCAACAGCATCAAGGGAAACATTGAAAAGAAGATATCCCGAAAACGCTGACTTCCAAGACGCGTGGCTGCTTGTCAAACCATAATAAAGCCAGCAACGTTCGCTTGCGGCGGCACGGCATAGCCGCCGCAAGCTGACGTGAACGGATATCATAACATTCAAACACCCCACAACCAAACGCAAAACGGTACTGTAGATTCACAAGCTACAGCCCATCACTCGCCGCCGTCATTCTCTTCTTTTCCATAGTGCAGCTCGTCTTCGGCGGCCTGCGAATGCCTTTCATCATGTTCCATGCTGTAAGCCCGCGTAGCGGCTTTCGCCCCTATCGTTTCAATGTAGGAGCTGTTGATGAGGTATTCGACCTCACGCAGGGTGCGCTCCCGCACTTGCGGCTTCAACTGGCACTCCCAGATGGTCATGACACGCCACCCCATGGCTTTCAACCTCTCTTTGTCGCGCTGGTCACGCTCCTTGTTGCGCTGAATCTTCTCCTGCCAATAACCTCGGTTGGTATCAGGCAGATGCCCATCTGCGTCATGCCCGTGCCAAAAGCAGCCGTGCACGAAAATTGCCACGCCATACTTCCGCATTACAATGTCGGGAGTGCCTGGCAAGCCCTTCACATTCTTGCGGTAACGGTATCCACGGCCATGAAGGTAGCGGCGGACAATCATCTCCGGCTTAGTGTCACGGCTCCTGATGCGAGCCATTACCGCCGAACGTTTGGCCTTGTCCCATATATCCACCATGATTGCGCAGATGTTGCATTTCATGCAAATTTAAGCTCGCCGGCCTTACGTTGCAACACTATGACAGCTTGCATGAATCGGAAAACCGCGCCACGGGAAAGCATATCCAAGCACAAGACAACAGAAGTTTTAGTAATATTGCAACCGGAAAACCTGCAAACACCAGCCAAGCAATGCAAATTTACCACGCGCCGATGCAAGGGCATACCGACTTTGACTACCGCAACACCCATGCGGCTGTATACGGACACATCGACGCATACTATTCGCCTTTCGTGAGATTGGAAAAAAGCACGAGCTTCAGGAACAAGGACATAAAAGACATTGACCCGGCAAACAACACCGCACCCAAGTTTGTCCCGCAGTTGATAGCCTCGACACCCACTGAGGCAGACGAAATAGCCAAGATGCTAATCGCGAAAGGGCACAAGGAAATAGACATTAACATGGGATGCCCGCACCGCCTGATGACTATCAAAGGCAAGGGGGCAGCCATGCTTTCCGACCCGGGCAAAGTGGCAGACGTGCTGGCCGTAGCCGACGAACACCCCGATGTGGAGTTCACGCTCAAGATACGCTCGGGGATGCAAAGCCATGACGAATGCCTCGCCGCTGCCTCTGCAATCAACAACAGCCGCATCAAGCACGTCACGCTGCACCCGCGCACCGCAAAACAGCAATACACGGGCGAGGCAAGCCGCGAAGCGTTCGCACGCTTTGCCGAGGCATGCAGCAAGCCGCTCGTCTACAACGGCGACATAACAACTTGCGAGGATATCGACAGCATAGCATCGCAATTCCCCCAACTCAAAGGCATCATGATAGGGCGAGGCCTCCTCTCCAACCCCGCCTTAGCAATGGAATGGGCAACCGGCAACGAACTCGACGAGAAGCAACGCAAGGAACTCCTGCGCAAATTCACCACAATGCTCCGCCAAGCCTACGAACAACGTATGCAAGGAGGCAGCCAAGTGCTATCGCACCTCAAACCCATGTGGGAACACCTCTATCCCGGAATGCACAAGAGGGAGAGGAAAAAAATCATCAAAAGCAACAACCTCGAAAGCTACGAAAGGCACGTCGCCGAAGCGCTCAGGTGAATACAGAAAAAAGAAAGACCCGGGTTCCATACGATGCCGCCACTAACCATGCTAAACGCACAAGCGGCTATTCCATAATTTGCCAATACCCCTGCTTTCTGCCTCCTACACGTTTCAGCAAACCAAGTTCTTGAAGACGAGCAAGATTGTACTTTATACCATCCTCTGTAATGTTAGGAAGGCTCTCGCTTATCTCTTTGCGGGTCGCTTTCGGATGTTCTCTTAAGAATGAAAGCATGGCTTGTTGTTGCTCTGTTAGCTTTTGTATGGTCTTTTGGGTAGTCTTTTGGGTAGTAGCCTTTTCCGGATGTTATTTCCCTCCCTTAATTCGATTGCAGTTTTTGCAAAGCATTTGTTTCTGGTTTTTCTTCATGTCATTTGATTTTTTGAGTTGTTGATTAAAGTAAA
>CAZWPW010000200.1:0-2974 GCA_964635525.1 uncultured Bacteroidaceae bacterium | reverse complement strand
AATGGCTGATGCCGCCCGCCGCATTGCATGGTGCTCCGCTGCCTGCGCCGTCAAATCAGGCGGATGTTGTGCTTGAGGCACTCGGAGCGCATCTCCTCCGGCCAAATGCTAGCCTGTATCTCGCCTATGTGGGCCTTGCGGAGGTAGAACATGCACAGGCGCGACTGCCCTATGCCGCCGCCTGTGGAAAGCGGCAGCGAGCCATCAAGCAGGCGTTTGTGGAAGTAGAGGCCAAGGCGTTGCTCCTGCCCCTCGTCATGCAGCTGCCGCAGCAATGCAGACTTATCGACGCGGATGCCCATTGACGAGAGCTCGAAGCTGCATTGCAGCGTGTTGTTCCACACTATCAAGTCGCCGTTCAGCCCCGGCAGGCCGCCCTCGCCAGGCGTGGTGTAGTCGTCGTAATCAGGTGAACGCCCGTCGTGCTTCGTCCCGTCGCCCAACTTGCAGCCGATGCCCATGACAAACACCGCCCCGTGCTGGCGGGCTATGGCATCCTCGCGCTGCTTGGGCTTGAGGCCGGGGTGCAGCTGCCTTAGCTCTTCGGCGTGGATGAAGTGAAGTTCTTCAGGAAGGCATGGGGAGATTTGAGGAAACGCCTCGCACACAACGTATTCAGTGCGCTTTACAGCAGCGTATATGCGCGATGCTACTGCTTTGAGGAACGGCGTGTTCCTCTCGGCGGCGGTCATGGAGAGTTCCCAGTCCCATTGGTCGACGTAGAGAGAGTGCATGTTTCCCAGCTCCTCATCGGCGCGGATGGCATTCATGTCGGCATATATCCCGTACCCCGGAGGCACGTCCTGCGCGGCGAGTTCGAGCCTTTTCCACTTGGCGAGCGAATGGACTACCTCGGCGCGTGCCCCGTCCATGTCCTTGATGCTGAACGCGACAGGGCGTTCGACACCGTTCAGGTCGTCATTGATTCCCGTGCCGTAGGGAACGAAAAGCGGGGCAGTGACGCGCCGCAGGCGGAGTTCCGACGAAAGGCTCGATTCGAAGAAGTCTTTGACAAGTTTGATTCCTTGTTCTGTTTGCCGGGTGTCAAGCAAAGGCTTGTATCCAGCCGGAGTAATCAGGTAGCTCATTTTGCATTAAGTTTTTGGTTCCAGTATGTTTTCATTCTTCCCTACGTGCCCTGGCTCGCGTCGCAGTCCTTGGCACATTGGGATGGAAAGTATTCCAAGTCGGGACGGAAATCCGCCTTGCATGGTATGCAAAGTTTCCCCGGGTAGGATGAAATTTTTCCTATGGTAGTATGCAATCTTTATTTTTAGCTTGCAAATACGTAATCTTAAGGTGAAGATATATAATCTTACGGTAAGAATATATATTTTTAACCTGAAAATAAAGATTTCATGCCGCCTTTTGCAGTTTTTCTCCCAGCCCTGTCTGCATTTGCATCCATTGCCTGCCGTTTTTGATGGCATGTTTTGCGGTTTCCCGCTGTTTCATGGTGGTTAGATTGCCGTGTCCCGCCTTGCGGTTGGCTTTTTGTGCTTTGCCGCTGCGGTTTGAGGCCAGTGGCGGTTTATGCAAGCAAAAGTAGCGACTAAGTCAAAATAAAGCAACTCCTTGCGCTTTGAAACGCAAAAAAAGGCTACATTTGGGCGGATTTATGTTGGGCTTATTCGGTTCGGAAACCTTTAATTAAATACTTATATATAGATGAAAAAGATACTCGTTGTCGGGTCGACCGGGCAGATAGGTTCGGAGTTGACCATGGAATTGAGGCGGCGTTACGGCAGTTCCAATGTTGTTGCGGGCTACATCCCCGGTGCGGAACCGTCTGGGGAGCTCAGGGATTCCGGCCCTTCGGAACTTGCCGATGTCACTCGCCCTGCCGAATTGTCGTCGGCCATTACCAAGCACGGCATTGACACTATCTACAACCTTGCCGCTCTGCTTTCGGTTGTTGCCGAGAGCAAGCCTCTTCTGGCGTGGAAGATAGGCATCGACGGGCTGCTGAACATACTCGAGCTTGCCCGCGAGCACCATTGTGCCGTGTTCACGCCCAGTTCGATTGGTTCTTTCGGCCCCGGCACTCCGCATTGGATGACCCCTCAGGATGCCCTTCAGCGCCCTCGCACGGTCTACGGCATCAGCAAGGTCACGTCAGAGCTTTTAAGCGACTACTACTATGCCCGTTACGGTGTCGACACGCGCTCGGTGCGTTACCCCGGCATCATTTCGAACGTCACCCCTCCCGGCGGCGGCACTACCGACTATGCGGTTGACATATTTTACAGCGCCGTCCGGGGCGAGAAGTTCGTTTGCCCTTTGAAGCCTGGCACTCTGATGGATATGATGTACATGCCCGACGCTCTTAATGCCGCCATTGACTTGATGGAGGCCGATGCGTCCCGCCTTCGCCATCGCAACGCCTTTAACGTCGCCTCGATGAGCTTCGGTCCCGAGGAGATTTATGCAGAGATAAAGAAGCACCTCCCCTCGTTCGAGATGACTTATGAGATTGACCCTCTGAAGCAGTCGATAGCCGATTCGTGGCCCGATTGCATGGATGATTCTTGCGCCCGCGATGAATGGGGGTGGAAGCCGTCGTATGACCTTGCGTCGATGACGGCCGACATGCTCGCCAAACTGAAAGAGAGGTTATTGAAATGAGAGGCATGGCTGTGGCACCGGTTTGCGTCATTGCCGCAGTGTATGCTGCTGCGGTGCTGGCCTCATGCACGGGTCGAGACACTGGCAGTGCGGATGGAGCCTCGCCGCCTGCGCCTTCGCCAGTGTCGTCATTTGCACGAGATGCTTCCTACGGCGGCTTGGTTAATGCCGACAGCTCGTTTTTCGACTTCATATACTTCTTTGCCACAGACAGCCAATTCCGGCACAGCCGAACGGCGTTCCCTCCAGGGGAGTCTTTTCCTACCGGTTTTGTCTGCTCAGTTGCTTCCGGGTGACGCTGCGACACGTTGGTAGCGTTTATCACCTTCTACACTTTGTTTAATGACAG
>CAZWPW010000199.1:0-2989 GCA_964635525.1 uncultured Bacteroidaceae bacterium | reverse complement strand
CAAGTGGCAGGCAATGAGAAGAAGCGAGCCGAGGATGAGCATCGACGCGGCCTTGCCCTTGTTGTCGACGTAGTTGCCCAAAATAGGCGTTATGCCAACGGCAAGAAGGGGGAAAGCAGCGAAAATCGTCTCGGCGCTCTGCCTCATGTAACCCATGTAGCAGTATATCACAAGGCAAACCGAAGCAACGGCAAGCAAAGTGTACTTCTTGGCCTTGGACTTGGTGAAGTTGCTGGTGAATGCCGAGGCAGCAACGGCAAGCATGATGGCGTATTGCACCACAGTCACGGCATTGCCCGCCCAGAAAGAATCAGGAGAGGGGGGATCTAACGTCAAATTGCATTGAAGCATGTTGACGGCATATTTCTGGAACGGGAAAATAGCCGAGTAATACAAAACGCACAACAGGGCGACAAGCCAAAAACCGCTGCTGGTCAATATCTTCCCTATGTCGCTCACCTTGAAGGGGTCGTCCTTCTCTTCTGCCTCGCCCGTTTGCGCGTCGAGCTTCTTGTCCATGAAGAAATAAACAATGAACATGATGAACGCTATCATGAGCAGAACAACACCGAAGGCAACCGAGCGCGACACGTCAATATGCCCTCCCAACCTTGCGAACACGGGGGAGAAAATCATGCAAGTGGCAACGCCAAGCCGCGCAAGAGCCATCTCTGAACCCATGGCCAAAGCCATCTCGCGCCCCTTGAACCACTTCACAATACCGCGCGAAACGGTGATGCCGGCCATTTCGACGCCGCACCCGAATATCATGAAGCCTACGGCAGAGAACTTCGCAGACGCAGGCATGCCCTCGTAGAAAGGCGAAATGCCAAGCTCGTCGAAGCCGGGAATATAGTTCAGGTTGTTCTCGAACCAAGCCTCAAGCCCGCTGCCCTGGAACATCTCGGTAACGGCGTACCAGTTTATCAACGCTCCGGCAAGCATCACCGCCCCCGAAAGCAAGGCCGTGAAACGCACGCCCATCTTGTCGAGGATGATGCCCGCAAAGATCAGGAAGAAAACAAAAACGTTCAAGAACGTCTCAGAACCCTGCATCGTCCCGAAAGCAGTCGAATCCCAACCGCGGGTCGATTGCATCAAATCCTTGATGGGAGAGAGGATGTCCATGAAAACGTATGAACAAAACATGGCAAAGGCAAGAAGCAAAAGGGCCGTCCACCGCATGAAAGACGAATCACGCAAAGTGGCAGTCCCGGAAAGATTTTTCGTAATCATAATCGTCACCAGATTTTTTAATTTCAGCAAAGTTAAGACGAAACAATAAAATACCGCGCCTTTGGAGAAACAACTAAACAGATTTATGCAAAACATTGCAAAAAATGATGATTTTTCGCGGCGGTTTCGTATATTTGAAGGAAATAAAACCTGATTCCTATAACATAAAACAATCAAGAACATGGGAGCAAAGAAAAACTTCATACTTGACACAAACGTCATACTGCACGACCCTGGCTGCCTGAAAAACTTCCAAGAAAACGACATATACCTGCCTATCGTCGTATTCGAAGAGCTCGACAAGTTTAAGAAAGGCAACGAGCAAATCAACTTCAACGCCCGCGAGTTCGTCAGGGAACTCGACAGGCTGAGCTCCGAAACACTCTTCAGCGAAGGAGTGCCACTCGGGGAAGGCCTCGGAAGGCTCTTCGTCGTGCCGAACGCCGCCGAGGACGACATCGTCTTCAAACACTACCCCGGGCGAAAACCCGACCACGAAATACTCGCAGCCGCAGGAACAATCGCACGCAAGCACAAAACAACGCCGGCAATACTTGTGACGAAAGACATCAACCTGCGCCTGAAGGCACGTTCGCTCGGATTCGACACGCAAGACTACTACAACGACAAGGTCGAAAGCCTTGACTTCTGTGCCGGAGAAACGCAAGTAGCCATCGCAGCGCCGCCCGAAATAATCGATGAAATACATTCAAACGGCAGCATAGATGCCGGCAAAGCATTGCAAAACGAACCCCAGCCGAACCAATGCCTCGTCTTGAAAAGCGACCGCAACAGCGTCTTGTGCCGCTACAACCCATATACACGCACAATAAATAAGGTGTCGCAGAAAACATGCTACGGCATCGCACCCAGGAATGCCGAACAAGCCTTCGCCCTCGACGTGCTCGCCGACCCGCAAGTAAAGCTCGCAGCAATCACCGGGAAGGCCGGCACAGGCAAAACGCTACTTGCCCTCGCAGCGGCGCTCAACCAAGCGAATGACTACAAGCAGATACTGCTGGCAAGACCAATAGTAGCCTTGTCAAACAAAGACTTAGGATTCCTCCCGGGAGGAGCCAAAGAAAAGGTCGAACCATACATGCAACCGCTCTTCGACAACCTCACAGTCATCAAAAACCAGCTCCAGCCATCGTCACAAGAATACAAGCGCATTGCCGCAATGCTCGAAAGCGGGCAGCTCGTCATCGAAGCCCTCGCATTCATACGCGGCAGGAGCCTCTCGCAAACATACTGCATTATCGACGAAGCACAGAACCTCACGCCAAACGAAGTCAAGACAATCGTCACGCGGGCAGGCGAAGGAACGAAAATGGTCTTCACCGGTGACGCGCAGCAAATCGACCAGCCATACCTCGATGCACGGTCAAACGGACTAGTTTACATGGCCGACAAGATGAAAGGGCAAAAACTTTTCGCGCACGTCAACCTCCTCAAAGGAGAAAGAAGCGAACTCAGCGAACTGGCAAGCAATATCCTTTGACACGGAAACACGCCGGCCCGCGACTCTGCCATGCCACCCAAACAAGCAAAGGGAAGCATGCCAGCAGGCAGAAGGCAGCTTGCGAACAAGCAAAGGGCAGGGGGCGGAACGATATTGCATTAAATGCAAAACGGCCCCGGGTCTAATGAAATCTTTATCTTTAAGTTAAAAATATGTATTTTTACCGTAAGATTATATATTTTTACCCTAGAAATAAATATTTTTAGGGTAAAAATAAAGATAGCATCCTAC
>CAZWPW010000198.1:0-3030 GCA_964635525.1 uncultured Bacteroidaceae bacterium | reverse complement strand
TACTGAAGCGAATCCGCAACATCAGAAGGCCAATTGGAATCAAACACGCTCCAACAATATTCTCCGCCCGGCTGGTTGAGGATATGGATTGATTTGGCTTGAATCCAAGTATCCTCGTTCTCGTAGCGGACTCCTTCAGTGTTGACATGCATGAAACCATAATTCAGCCGGGCGAATCTGTTTAAGTGAATCATGCCGGGAATCTTGTCGGACATCATTACCGCACCCGCCCAGAGTCCCATTTTATGGCCATCACCCGTATTGGCTCCTGCGGGAGAATAAAGATTGGCCTGAACACGCAGAGCCTCAGAGTCAGCATAAGCTTCCATCATCTCAGAGTCTCCAGAAATATCGCCTGTAGCCAGTATCACTCCCTTGCTTCCATTGAAGCGCTTATACCCCTCAGCCGTACTCGCAATAACAGATGCCACACGCTCGTCATCGTTTTTCTCAAGTTGCTCGGCAGTTGTCTGGAAATAGAAAGAAGCCCCTTGCTGCTGAGCCTGTTGCCACATGAAAAAGACCGGAGCAGATACATTGTTTTCGTTATCGTCAAACTCTCCCGTAATCGTATGGGTGCCGAAATGCTCCGGATAATATTCTCCGACATATCGAGTGGCAACGGGGTGAAAGGTGAGCCGATCACCCGACAGGTCGTCAAGCCAGTCGAAAGCCTCTCCCGATCTGTCCAAGAAAAGCCATACCAATTCATTCTTGATGCGGCTTCCACAAGTGCGCATCCATTCTTCAGCTATTTCCGCTTTGGGGTCGTTCGTTACACCGGCCGCAGTCATCACCTGCGTCTGATACGCACCGTAATGCCCTCCGCGACTAATCGGGAATTCCATTTTTTCAATCACCGACACGGTCGCCCCTAGCTCGCTAGCTCTGCACGCCGCCGTCACGCCAGCAATGCCCGCGCCGACGATTACAATATCGGAATCAATCGTTTCAATAATTTCAGAATCAGGCACTGGATCGGGTGGTGTGTCCCACGACCACCCAGTCGAAATCGCGTCAGCCGACTGTTCGTCTTCCGATGCCCCCTGACCGCTATCCGCGGTAGACGCGCATCCAATCAATGTACCGCCCGCAGCAAAGGTCCCCGCAGCAACGCATCCCGCAAGAAAATCACGTCTAGACACCTGTTTACTCATTGGATCCTCCTTGTACCATAGGCTGAGCCAGAATGAACCCTGTTCATTTGGCAATTCCAAAAAGCACTTTCCAAAAAAAGCGAGATACAGACAACCGACGAAGCGGGCCATTTTTGCAAAATAGTACGAAACCTACCAGATTCGTCACGGACATCTCAAAGCAAACTCAGAGCATTTCTGCGATTATAGGTAAGGGCTACGAAGGAGGACTCATGGGAAAACGCTCTGTTAGCCGATATGGGTTTATCGGATATATCGGACTGGCGTTTTGGCAGCTTTGGTGGATGCTCGCCATGAGAGCTAACGTGGTCATTTCGGAGCGAGATTTAGCCGTTCTGCATCAGTCCTTTGCAATCATAAGGCCATTCACTGACTCTCATTTTTGGCTTACGGTGTTTACAACTTTCGGATATGCAACCGTTGCAATCATCTCCGTACTTAGAAAGGCACAATACACGACTAACCGTTCGAACTACTACAGAGCGGCAGTCCTTGCAACCGGAGGGACTTTTTTCGGAAGGGCATCGACGTATCTCGCTGAGAGCCCCTTCTACCTCCCCGTCCTTATCGCTTCTCTTTTAAGCATAGGAACAGGTATAGCGCTCATAATAGTCATGTGGGGCGAACGATTCTCTACGCTGCAAACAGCGCGTGTGGGCCGCTATCTTTATGCGTCTTTCGCAATTGCATTCTCTATTTATTTTCTCACGATGCTTCTTCCCGAAACAATTCACTTTGCCGTAGCTTGTGCTGCGCCCATAGTCTCGATGACATTACTGCGCATCTGCGGAGAAGCGCCAAGAAGAAAGCCTCCAAAAACAGCGTATCAAGGCATAAGGGCCATCGCCCCAAAAGCTGTCACGTCGATTTTTGTGGTTGGCTGCATTCACGGAGTCGTCCAGACAAGCCTTGGAGAAGTACTCGCTTTCACCCGTGACGAAATTAATTGGTCGCTTTTGGTAGACTGGGCTATGCTTATGGTGATGTTTTTGGGCATTGTCGTAGCAAAACCCCAATTTGAAACTCTGACCCTACAACGGGCCGTAATCCCCTCTTTGGCAATAGGATTGATAATCCTCTCGCTCGCTGACGACAAGTATTCTTTCATCGGAAACGGCTTGTGTATGTTTGGCATCCACAGTCTAGACATGCTGTTACTACTCGTGGCGTCCGATTTAGTTTACCGATTCAATGTGCCCATCGCCCTTTTGCTCGGTCTTACGATGTTTACGGAAAGGGTCGGTACAACGATCGGGACTGCACTATATTGGCAGGCATTTGGAGCCTCAGAATGGGGTATGGAAGAAATGTCATTGCTTCTTCTGCTGTTTGCCGCTGTGGTTATTGTCATTGGAACCCTTTTCTTCACCGAACTTGATTTCATGAAGCTCTACCAGCCTCTGCCGACATTGCCGAGCAAAACCCTCGATGTTCCTTCCAATTGCATAACCGTCGCCCAAGAGCACAGTTTAACACCCCGCGAGTCTGAAATTCTTAGACTGCTGTCAGAGGGACGCAGCGGACCGTATATTGCAAAGGAACTCGTCATATCCGAAAACACAGTCCGCAACCACATCAGCAACATTTATAGGAAAATTGGCGTATATGATCGTCAAAGCCTTATCGACGTAATCCTTGCCGTATCGCCGAAAGCAAGGGAATGATGCGGCAGCGTCAACACTCACCATCCGTCTTGACAGCGAACTCAAGCAAGAAGCCTCCGAGGTCGCCGAATACTACGGTCTCGACCTCTCTTCGGTCACACGCGCCTTCTACAAGCAGATGGTCAACACGCGCCGCATACCGCTCACGTTCTCACCCGAAGAACCGAATGCGGAAAGCCTCGAGGCCATTGCCGAAGGAGACGCTTTTC
>CAZWPW010000197.1:0-3078 GCA_964635525.1 uncultured Bacteroidaceae bacterium | reverse complement strand
CGGGAAATCAAAAGCAGCTTCAAGTATTGACTTCTCTATAGCTTTCGACAGCAACGCAAAGAGCGGCAGTTCGTCAGCACTCAAGGCAGCGTCAAATGCAAACGACCCAACCTACTACGTAATCAACGCTGGCAGCGGCAACGGGTATGTTGTAGTCTCTGGCGACGATGAAGCCGAACAAATCCTTGGCTATACCTTGGAAGGCAGCATTGATGCCAACGACATCCCCGAAAGCATGCAGGCATGGCTCGACTTCTACGACGGCGAAATAGAATACCTGCGCAACGAAGCTCCAAACCTTGGGATGCCGGTAACGACGCTGGCCGACCCTGCCGACACCTACACCACGGTGATATACCCACTTTTAGGCGACACCAAATGGGCGCAAGACAGCCCATACAACGCGCAGTGCCCCACATATAACGGCCAAGCAACCCACGTGGGATGCGTGGCAACGGCTATGGGGCAACTCATGTACTACTACGAGCACCCGACACAACCCGAAGGCACGGTGAGCTACACCACAGACATGCTAGGCATAAGCATAAGCGAGAACTTCAACGATGTCACATTCGACTACAGCATGATGCTGCCCAACTACAGCGTCACGCCAGGCACGCAGGAGCAACAGGACGAGGTGGCAAAGCTGCTCTACTACACTGGAGTAGCCTCGCGCATGGACTACGGGACATCCGAGTCGGGAGCTAGCATCTACAACCTTGTCAAAGGATTGACAGAAAACCTGTGCTATAGCAAAAACTTATACATAATGAACCGGGCGAACACGCCGCTTGACGACTGGCACGCAGCCATCCAAAGCCAATTGGCCATCAACAAACCTGTATTCTACACAGGTGTCGGCGACGGAGGCCACGCTTTCATCTGCGACGGATACGACGGCGCGGGGATGTACCACTTCAACTGGGGATGGAGCGGGCTGTGCGACGGATACTTCCGCCTGACATCATTGTGCCCTGAGACGCAAGGCATTGGGGGCAACACCAAAGGATACGACAACTGGCAAAGCATACTCATGGACGTGGCGGAAAAGGGCAACTCCGAACCGACGTACGGGCGCACTGAGCTAAGCATAATCTACAACACTGGTGGAACAGAATCCGACGGCTTGACTATCAGCAGCAACACTTGCGGGCGCAACGAATCAGTGACATTGACTACCGGCATTATCAACTGCGGAGGCTATACTTACTACGGGTATTACGGGGCGTTGCTGCTTGACGACGACGGGAACATAGTCAGCGAGTTGGCAAAGGGCAAAATCAACGGATTGAACCCATCTTATTTGAGAACCGGCAACTCGCTAACCTTCAGCATACCAACGAGCGTTGAAGAAGGCATCTACCGGCTGCGGCTCGGCTACAACCTCGACTACCACAGCAGCTTGGGCTGGTTGCTGATGGGTTCATACTACACTGGCGTGGTTACGGAATACACAGTAGAAGTAACATCGTCAACCGTAACCTACAGCGAGTTAGGGGCAAGCGACTTGACAGTGCAAAGCCTTGAAACGCAAGACTACATCTACCGCAACGGGGCGGCAAGGTTCAACATCACGCTCAAGAACGAAGGCAACACCTACTATTCAAACATCGGCGTGGCAATAGCCGATGACAGCGGGAACATGCAGCAAACAATCACCGCGATATCATACCTGTTAACCGGCGACGAAGGAACGTACACCGTTGACGGGGTAATTTCGCTCAGCGCCGGCGATTACTACCTTTACCCCATCTACGACGCGAATAACGACATCGACAATCCTGACATGAGGACAATCCCGGGCTTCGACCCAATCAGCATCACTATAAATGCATCCGGAAGCACCTCGCTTGAACTTGTTGAGTTAGAAGACGGGGGCACCACAATCGAATTGCTCTCAGGCGACGGATACACCTCAGTGTTCAATGTCAGGGTAAAGAACAACGGAGATTTCTACGCAGGAAGATTACGCTTCAGTATTAAGAACCTGACAATGATGAACTACGCATACGGCTACGCCGAAATCGAGGCAGGAGAAACGGCAACGATAGAAATGTCAGGCGAACTGATTCTCTCGCCCGGCACATACGAAGAGGGTATAGTAAGCTACCAAGTCAACAATGCATTCCTGACCATGAGCGGCTCTTACACCGTCATCGTCGAAGAGTTCACTACCCCCGAAGGATCGTCAATGATAGACGAAACGACAGCAGACGGAGAAATAGCAGTCTATCCAAACCCTGCAACTGACGCTGTGACGTTCAAATCTGGCGGCGAGATAACCTCAATAGAACTCTATAACATCAACGGAGCGCAAATGAAGCAGGTTAACGGCAAGGCAAGCAACACAGCCACGCTCAACATCAGCGACCTGCCAAAAGGTGTATACATCGCCAAAGTCAACCACGACGGCAAAACGTCAATACACAGGATAATAAAGAAATGACACTGGCAACGATAAAACAAACGCGGGACAAACATCCCGCGTTTGTTTTTCATTAAGGCAGGACAGCAGCAACGACGTTTTGCCTGGGCAGTTTCCTGCTGCCGAGGCATTTTTGCATATATTTGTTGTCATAAACCGAGCAAACGCAATATGACACTCAAAGCACCATCAGAGCAGTTCATCAGCAAGGATTTCATGTTGACTAACGACTGCGCCAAAGAACTCTACCACGACTGTGCAGAACACCTGCCAATCATTGACTACCATTGCCACCTCAGCCCTGAAATGATAGCCAGCAACCACCGGTTCAGGAACATTACCGAGGCTTGGCTTGAGGGCGACCACTACAAATGGCGGGCAATGCGCGCCAACGGTGTAGCCGAGAAGTTCATAACAGGAACGGCAAGCGACTACGAGAAGTTCGAGGCATGGGCGGCAACAGTCCCCTACACCATGCGCAACCCGCTCTACCATTGGACGCACATGGAACTAAGCCGCCTCTTTGGTATTGACAAGCCGCTAAAGCCCGAAACAGCGCGAGAGATCTACGATGCCTGCAACGAGATGCTGCAATCCGATGATTTCCGGGCACAAGCATTGCTGGCAAGGTGCAACGTCGAAGTACTATGCAC
>CAZWPW010000196.1:0-3100 GCA_964635525.1 uncultured Bacteroidaceae bacterium | reverse complement strand
GGGGTAATGCCCGATATATTCGTGCCGCTTGACACGTTACGCTATAATCGCGTGCACCGAGAACTCATTTCAAACGGATGCATCGAAAAGGCGGCTTTGAGGTATGTAGGCTACAACCGTGACAAACTGTTTGCTACCTACGGCAGCGATGATGCATTCTTGTCTGATTTCGTTGCTGGAGATGAGATCTACAGTCTTCTTGCAAAAGATGCAGAGGAATCGGGCATAACAGTTGACTCAATGATGCTTGAAGAGTCAAAACCGTTGCTGGGCATACAATTCAAAGCTCTCATAGCTCGTTACTTGTGGGATGTAACAAGTTATGTCAAGGCCATGGCAATCATTGACGACCCACTGCAGGAGGCATTGCGGGTGTTACGCAACGGAAACTATGAAAGCATGCTTGCGATGCCTGCCGATAAGTAAAAATGGGATTAAAGAAGTAGAACAGAGATAAAACAAAGCTTATGGATGCAGAGAAGAAAAATGAACTGAAAATCACTTTGGATGAAAGCACCGCGCAAGGAACTTATTCGAACCTAGCAATAATTGCACATTCATCATCGGAATTCATCGTTGATTTCGTGCGAGTGGTACCAGGGGCAAAGAACGCGAAAGTGCATTCACGTGTCATCATGACACCGGAAAACACAAAAAGACTCTTGATTGCGCTTGAGGACAACATAAGGAAATATGAGGCGCAAAACGGAGAGATAAAATTCCAGAACCAACGCACTTTCAACATGATGGACGTGCTGAAAAAAGGCGAGGCGTGAAGTGAGGCGCATGATTGAGCCCTTGGGCGCGGTCATGCGCCGTGCATCATTCGTTGCCGGCAGTTCCACTTTCGTAGCTATCCTTTTCCAGTTTCAACCAACCACTATAGATAGGATGGATTATACGGGCGCATTTATATGCCCAGTCAAGCGTGTACACCGTTTCACCTTGGTAGCGTCCAGACAACGTGCGCGAAACGACCAATGCAGCATCTGCAACATCGTCCTTGACGAGATACAAGGGGATAAGCAAGCAAATCTTGTCCTTGCCAGGATAGTACACCGGCACGGCGGTATTGAAGTTCCATCTTATCATGCGCATGGCATGAGCTAAGGACTCATCGAGTTTTGCTGCCATGTTGCGGTAGCACTCCATGTCATCCCTGATAGCTTCGCGCAGACTTTCATAGTATTCGTTCCTCTCCTCGGCGTCAAGAACTGCGGGATTGATAACCTCAAAAGAACGTGGAGCGTGTCGGAGTATGAAGTCGTAAGGCAAACGGTTTATTCTGTCGACAATGATATGCTCGATGTCAATTACCGGTTTCCCTGCTTTGATGTTGTAGACTATTTCCGAAATATCATTGAAATAACGTGCAGGGGCTGGCAGCTTCCCAAACTGGCTGACCAGAGTTTTGCCTGCGCGTCCTTCGCCCTCGATGCAATAGTCAACTAAATACCATTTCTGCCTGATGTCCTCGCGTCTGTTCTTGCGGAACAACGCGTAAATGGGGAAATAACGCTTGTCAACCAAGCCGGTGTTGAATACGGCATACTCCTCGTCGCTCGAAACGAAAACCTTGTTGCCCTCGCGTTGAAGACGGTAGAAAGTGTATTTAAGGTAATTTGAAAGGATAGGATGGGGCTCGTCGCCACCGTTAGGGAAGTCCCATTCTTCATCAAGAGCCAAGTCTTTCAATGATTCAAGCATTGATTGGAAATGCCCGAGGAATGCCCAGCTCGTCAAAGCGTTGTTGGGGGTGAACTTCCTGGCATTGTTGTTATGAGCTTCGGCAGCAGGCTTGTCACTTGCTAATCTGGCATAGTAGACGGGCAGAGATTTGGTTTCGTCCTTGTAAGTCTCGAAAAAATCAAAACTCTCAATGAACTCCCTCAGTTTGCCATAGTTGTAAGTATGGAAATCTATACCGTTGCTGATGAGGTTCTTGCCGTAGTTGGCAAGGTTTACCCACCCCGAAGTGCCTCCAGCCACGGACTTGGGCGTTTCCCTGAAGATGTCTTTTAGCTTTTGGATTAACTCAAAATCTTCCATTATTTTTTCAAGTATTGATAATGAACAGTCGTTAAATGCAGTCGTGTTTCATAAAAAAGCACGTAAAATTATGTAGTTTACTCCTAATATCCAAGCAAAGCCGTGCTGCCCGCCCCATGAATAGCATATGCCCGCATCAGCAAGTCACAGAGCCGAATAATCCTTGCTGTACCGCAACATTTGTTCTTCGTAAGTCTCGCCGTAGGTGACTTTGACGTCTGTTATCTCGCCTTTCTCATTGAAGACGGCTTCATAGCGCGGGTTAATGAATCCCTTGTAGGGTGCTATGCCAAGCCGTGAATACCTCTCAAGCACTTCTGTGTGGAGTTCAGGGTCAACTTCCACCCCGTAGGCTTCGACAAGATGTCTCGCTGCGTCGTAATCGCCCTCCGACTTGATGCGTTGCACTTCGGCCAGCAACTCGCCGAACAGCACCCGCATGGATTCGTAGTCGTTGATTCTGACGTACGTCTTCCCGTTGCGCCTCGTTAGTTCTACAATGTTTCCCGCTTGCCCGTGTTCAAGAACCCAGCGTGCAACCAGTTGTCGGTTGCGCATGTGCGCCTCTTCGACTTGCAAACCAGGCTTAATGCGGGCGAGCTGTGTCATCAGCCCGTTCATCATGTAGGTGTAGTAGTGCGCTTTGTAGGCTTCGCTCGACGTGAGCAAGCCAAGCTCGACGAGCTTTCTGTCAGCTATGTAGTAGAGGCCGAAAAGGTCGGCGCGCGCTTCTTCGATGGTTGCACCGTAGGCCTTGAGAGCTTCGGGGTCAATGCCTGGCAGGAGTCTGCCAGACCCGTGCCCGAGGCATTCATGCAAGTCGGTGTGCAGGGCATCGGTTATGTTGCCATAGGCTTTAATGAGTTCAAGCTCTTCATGGCCGATGACGAACTCCTCGAACAGCCCGCTGTCACGTGCCGCCATGTCGTAGGCATGGGTGATGTTGCCGATGGTGACCGACTTTGAGCCGTGCACGCTGCGAATCCAGTTTGAATTGGGCAGGTTGATGCCTATGGCCGTCGAGGGGTAAAGGTCGCCGCCAAGTATCGCG
>CAZWPW010000195.1:0-3181 GCA_964635525.1 uncultured Bacteroidaceae bacterium | reverse complement strand
ACAATGAAAAAGGGCGACCAGTTAGTCGTTACTGACTTTTGGGTCACCCTCTTTTTCGTTCCTTCTGCGCAATGCATTAGGAGATTTTCTTGTGTGCCATAGACTTTTATATGCAAGTGCCGGCGGTGTGGTGAACTTTGCAGATGCCAGGCATTCGCCAAGCCGCAGTTTTGCATATCTTTGCTTGTCGTTTGCATCTGCGGGCGAAAAGAAAACAACTGGGTTTATGGTAAGAAAAGCATTGTTGGCTGCATCCATGTTCGCCGTTGCCGCGTTTGCCGTGGCACGCGATTTCACGGCTGCCGTTGATTCGTTGTTGTGCAAAGGAGCTGTTGGGCGGTCGCTGACCGCAGTGGTGGTATATGACCTGACTGCGGGCAAGGAGGTCTATTCGCGCAACGCCGACAAGATCCTCCGCCCCGCATCAATCCTGAAGATAATAACCGCTGTGACGGCAGCTGATGCAATAGGCATCGCCTCTAATTGCTTCCGGACTTCGTTGTACGTCCCTCCATGTTCTGCCGATGGCGTTGTCAGTGGCAACATCTATGTCAAGGGAGGCTTTGACCCGGAGTTCAATGATGACGACATGGGCAAGCTCGTATACTACATTGCAAGCCTTGGCATCAAGCGCGTCGAGGGCATGGCAATAGGCGATGTGTCGATGACTGATTCGCTCTATTGGGGCGAGGGATGGTGCTGGGATGATGCCCCATCGTCGTTCCAACCCTACATGTCGCCGCTCATGTATGAGAAGGGGCGCGTTAAAGTGACAGTTAGCCCGCTCTCTGCCGGAGGCAAAATCAAGGTCTTCCCCGAATCGTCATTCTACACGTTGGTAGACCTGCGGCGCACCCCCCCCTACAACAAGCAAAGCCCCGCAGTGAACCGCGACTGGATAGGCGGCAGCAACGAGCTGCTTGTTGTCGGCAATGCAGCTATAACCTATACGCGTGAACTCAGCATGTACCGTTCGCAGGACTTCTTCATGCAGACGTTTGTTGACCGGCTGCGGCAAGCAGGCATTGAAATTGACGGGTATTCGTTCGGCACAGTACCCGATGGTATGAGTGAGTCGTTTGCCGTCACCCACAAGCTCGACGATGCGCTGCGCGAGATGCTCAAGGAAAGCGACAATCTCTCGGCAGATGCTACGCTGTTCCAATTGGGGAAGGCAGCCGGGTTCAAAGGCATGAACCGCAAGGACTGCATGAAAACAGTCAACCGCATGATTGACCGCCTCGGGATGGAATCATCGAGGTACAAGATAGTCGACGGCAACGGCATATCGCTGTACAACTATGTCTCTGCCGAGCTGATAATGTCATTCCTGCGCCATGCCTATGATAACAAGTCTATTTGGGACGGCATATATGGCAATCTCCCGGTCTCAGGCAGGGACGGGACGCTTAAGCGCCGCATGGCCAACCTCCCCCTGCTGGGCAAAGTAAGAGCCAAGACTGGCACGGTCAGCGGGGTATCATCGCTGGCAGGCTATGTCACCGCCTCAAGCGGGCATCTCTACGCCTTTGTAATAATCAGCAACGGCATCCTTCCCGTGAGCAAGGGGGCTGAGTTCCAAAACGAAGTGTGCAGGTTGATTTATGACCTTTGACAGGCAGCCAAGGGAAAGCCGAATTTTACACCTCGGCTTGTTTATGCCGAATAGATGTTAATGCTATCTTTGCGCAGAGGATAACCCGCCAGCCAAGGCGCTTGCGAAGAAGTTAAAAGCACGAAACAACAAAAATATGAATAGCTTGTCGGATAGATTGAACAGCCTCTCGCCTTCGGCGACGCTTGCCATGTCGCAGAAGAGTTCCGAACTCATGGCTGCAGGTGTCGATGTCATAAACTTGAGCGTCGGCGAACCCGATTTCTTCACCCCAGACCATATCAAACAGGCAGCCAAGCAAGCGATAGACGAGAATTATTCGTTCTATTCGCCAGTACCTGGATATTTGTCGCTGCGCCAAGCCATAGCCGCCAAGTTGCAGCGCGAGAACAACCTGTCATACGACCCCGCGCAAATAGTTTGCGGCAACGGGGCGAAGCAAGCCGTTTGCAATGTGTTGTTGTGCATAGCCGGACGAGGAGATGAAGTCATAATACCCGCGCCGTGCTGGGTCAGCTATGTCGAGATGGTAAAGCTTGCCGAGGCTAAGAGCGTCATAATAGAAACCGGCATGGAGAACGGTTTCAAGTTGTTGCCGAGCCAGTTGGAAGCAGCAATAACCCCCGCAACCAAGGCGTTGATGCTCTGTTCGCCCTCTAACCCGACGGGGAGCGTTTACTCCGCTGAAGAACTGGATGCCTTGGCCGCCGTGCTTGCCAAATATCCAGGCATAACAGTCATCTCCGATGAGATATACGAGCATGTTAACTATCTCGGATGTCACCACAGTATAGCGTCATGCTACGGGATGAAAGACAGGACGGCAATCGTCAACGGGGTGTCAAAAGCCTATGCCATGACTGGCTGGCGCCTTGGCTTCGTTGCAGCACCTTTGTGGATAGCCAAGGCGTGCAGCAAATTGCAAGGGCAATACACGTCAGGCCCCTCGTCAATAGCACAAAAGGCAGCAGAAGCCGCCTTCAACGGCAGTCAAGAATGCGTCGAGCAGATGTGCCAGGCATTCAAACGCCGCCGTGACTTGATGTGCCAACTGCTCGGCGAAGTGCCGGGCTTGGAGTTCAACACCCCCGACGGAGCTTTCTATTTGTTCCCTAAATGCTCATCGTTCTTCGGCAAGCAAGCCCAAGGCATAACAGTCACTAACTCGTCGGACTTGGCTCTCTATTTGCTTGAGGTTGCGCATGTCGCAGTTGTGGCAGGCGATGCCTTTTGCGCCCCCGACTACATCAGATTCTCCTATGCGGCATCCGATGAACTCTTGATAAAGGCCGCCAAACGCATCAAAGAGGCATTGGCAAAGCTATCTTGAATAAAACGAAAGCACAATATCAACGGCAGGCAACAACAGCCGGCAAAGCCTGCCATGTGGCAAAGTGTAAGTATTAAGTAACACTTTTTTGTAACAATTGTGTTGCTCATACTGATATTCACATTAGTTTTCTCTATCTTTACCAGATATTTTTACACACTGGCATGTTGCCTTGCACTCCTTGGCAATGAATAGCTGTGCATTTGCTTGGTGCTTTGTAGTTGAAAGCATTAGCA
>CAZWPW010000194.1:0-3186 GCA_964635525.1 uncultured Bacteroidaceae bacterium | reverse complement strand
ACCGAGATTCCCCCGCCTAAGTGCGCTACGATGAGGTTCAAGTCGGAGTAGCTCCTCCCGGCCTCCTTTGCATACCGCCGGGCTACCGCCTTCTGGTTCAGGGCATGGAAGATAGAGATGCGAGGCAATTCGGGCAGCCCGGAAAGGCGCGCCACGTCCTGCAACTCGTCAACAACGACAGGATCGGCTATGAAACTGCGGCAACCATCAACTAACGAAGCTATGCTGTGCGCTATTATCGCGCCTAAGTTGCTGGCATGTTCGTTCTTGCAGACTGCCATGTCTTCGATCATCTTTTCGTTTACCTCGTACACTCCGCTTTCCAATGGCGACAGCAACCCTCCCCTGCCTATTACGGCGCTGAGATCTGAGAGGTCAAATCCGGCTTCTTTTATCTCGTCAAGGATCAAGTCTTTCCTGTAAGCAAGTTGGTCGATTATCTTTCCGAAGGCTTTCAGGCAAGCCACATCATGGCTCAGGCTTTTCTTCCAGAGCAACTCGGTATTTTCGTATATCGCTATTTTAGTTGATGTGGAACCAGGGTTTACGACTAAAATTTTCATGGTATCAGATTATATTGTTCACGACAAGGCGCAAGCCATTGCTATGCTGTTGTATTTTGAAATTTCCGAATCTCCCCTTGATGAAACTACCACCGGGCATTGCGCGCCGAAGAACACTCCGGCAATCTCTGCATGGCAAAAGTAGGTCATTGATTTGTAGAATACGTTGCCCGACTCGATGTTGGGGAACAGCAGCGCGTCGGCATCGCCCTCGAGAGGCGAATTGATTCCTTTTATCATGGCCGCCTCATGGTCGAAAGCCGCCCTCGCGTCAATGGGGCCATCGACAATGCAATCACCGTAATCTCCCTTTGACGCTTCGGCGACTAATTGCACATAGTCTGTTGAATTGGGGAACTTGGGATTGACTTTCTCGGTGAAATGTATCAATGCCACCTTAGGCACCTGTACGCCGAAATCACGGCAGCACTTCAAGATGTTTCTAAGTATCTGCCTCTTCTGTTCCATGTTGGGATAAGGAATGACTGCAACATCACTGATGAACGTCAGTTTGCTCCTGCCGGGTATTTGCATGACAGTGACATGCGACAATATGCCTCCTTTGCACAGGATGCCGTGCTCTTTGTCCAAAATAGCTTTGACGAGGTTGTCGGTGTTGACCGACCCTTTCATCAATATGTCGGCTTCTTTTGATTTTACCGCAGCTACTGCCATTGCTATGGCCTTGCCTGTGTCTACCTCGTTGATGATATTCACTTTGCCGTCGTTTGGCAAAGTAGACGAACTCCTGATCAACTCTTCGTCACCGACGAGGGTGAACTTGGCTATGCCCCTTTCCAATGCCATCTCTATAGCATCAAGGCTGTGCTTGTCATGAGGGCATGCTACTACAATGTTTTTTAGTTTTCGTTCTGCAACAATGCATTCCGACAGTTGGTCGAAACTTGTTATCGTTCTCATGGTATTTTTTTGCAATAATACAAAAATCTTTCATTTTATAAGATTTTAACTGCAATATTACATACAAATAAGACAGGAAAAACGACTTAAGAGGCACTGCCGTGACAAAATGACAACACAACAACAAACGGCTCCCAATGAGGGAGACAATGTCTATTCCCTGCATTGGAAACCGTTAAAGCCAGCGTTTTGCTATCAGTTGAGCTTTTCGCTTATGATGTCGGCCATTTCACTCAGTGGCAATCCTTTTGCAATTATCAATCCTTCGTTGTCAACCAGCATGAAGGCGGGGATGGATTTTATGTTGTACATCTGCGCCGCCTCGTTTCCCCATCCTTGCAAGTCAGACAGATGCAGCCATTGCATCTCATTCTTCTCGACTGCTGCGAGCCAGTTTTCGCGGCTCTTATCAAGCGAAATGCCTACTATCTGAACGTCCTGCCCCTCATACTGCTTGGCTAAGGCTTTCAATTCGGGCACTCCCCGCATGCAGGGCGTGCACCATGATGCCCAGAAGTCTACCAAGGTCAATTTTTTCCCGGCAATGATTGCTGAGAAAACTTTCTCCTGGCCGTTCATGTCGCTCATGGTGAAATCTTTTATCTTCTTGCCAGGCATAGTGGAAGCTGCTTTTTCGTATTTCGAAACTACATCGTTCATCAACTCGCTTTTCGAATCTTTGTCTGGAATCATTGAATATATCTCCTCCATTTTGTCATAGGACATGAAACCATCCATCAGTTCTGAAAAGACGAAAAGTCCAGCCGGTGTGCCGATGTTTTCTTTCGCGAAGTCCTCGGCTGATGATGAAAGCCTTTCAACATAGGAATTAATGCTGTCGACAAGTTCTTTGTACACTGACTCGTTGCTGCACGATTGCAATTCATTGTACTTTGACGAAATCTCGTCCCTGATACCCCACTGCTCCATCTTGAAGTCGGAAAGCAAATCATTGTCCACTGTACCTTTCGCATATCCCCTTTCATCGATGATGGCTTCAATGTTACCCGGCTCTATGAACACCTCCACGGCATAGTCATGCATGCCGTTGCCGTACTTCAAATACCTCAGTGCCGGTTCGCTGGCAACACCTTTGAACTCGAAGCCGTTGCCCTTTACCGTTGTTACGTCGATTGTGTCAACTGCAGTGCCGTCGACTTTCAAAAGATATACTTGTTCGCCGTCATTAGCGTTTTCTACACTGCCGCTTATCTTGAATGACGCGGGGTTCGTGCACGCTCCCAAAAGTGCTACGAACGAAATTGCCAAAACATTTCTTCCTGACATAACGTTTACTCCGTTGATTACCCTGCGAAATTAAAATTATTTATGGAAACCAAGCACAAAAGGAGTGTTTGATTGCATATAATGATATTATTTCTTTTTGCCGGAAAGAACTGCCGGACGCCGGAATAGCCGAAACTATTGCAAACCTCAAATCAAACGGGGCAATTCGGTCATGAATATGACCACGGAGGAAAATGGACTAAAGTGTAAATAATGTGGCAGTCATTCGAACAACGAATCATAGACGGCCTTCGTGCGGGCGGCAATCTCGTCCCAGTCATAACGGCTCATGTCATACGCCTCATGCCCGTTCGAGTCCAAACGCTGCCTGATTTTGTCTGCCAAGTCGCCGGCGTCGCCTGTCTTGAAATAATGCTCCGGGCGCAAGCCCACCTCGACGTTGGCCGGTATGTCG
>CAZWPW010000193.1:2881-3263 GCA_964635525.1 uncultured Bacteroidaceae bacterium | reverse complement strand
CAGTATAGGCTGTCGCCGCATTTGTTGTCTGTCTGCGCCACGGCCGGCGCGGTGGTTGCCGTTGCTATCAGCAGAGCGACCAAATAGTTAATAAATCCCTTCATGTTTTTAATGCTTTTTATTTTTTTGTTAGTAAAAAAGTTTTATCCAATACTGGATAAATTATCGTTTGTTTTTATTGTATAATAATAAGTTGCTACGTGGTTACTGGCAATAGTCTTGGCTTAGTTTGCGTGCTAACTCATCGCCTGCTTGCGCAGCTTTTTCAAGATATTGGCAGGCTTCTCCAGCCCTCCCTGACTGTATCAACGCGAAGCCGAGCAGGCGGTTGGCATCGCTGTTGCCGGCATCTGCCTCAAGGCATTCGTGCAAAATGCCGATG
>CAZWPW010000193.1:0-2871 GCA_964635525.1 uncultured Bacteroidaceae bacterium | reverse complement strand
GATGGCCTTGTCGAAGTCGTTGGCTATGATGCACAGCCCGGCCTGTTCTGTCATATAGGCTATGTTGCCCGGGTCAAGGCTCAGTGCTGCCTCAATGTCATCCATGGCTTGCTGGTACCTCCGCGCATTGAAGGCTACCTGCTGCCTGTAGTAGAAGAACTCCGGGGTCATCTGCTCGTTATATGCTGCCGAATAAGCCACAAGGCATTGCAACGCCTTGGCATGGTCGCCTGCGGCTTCAAGGTATACTGCCTTGGTATAAAGCAGCTCTGTGGAATCGCTGCCTAACTGCCGTGCATGTTCCGAGCACAGTGAATCAATCAAGGCAACTTGCGAGGCGTTGTCAGCTCCGCACAAGGCGTTTAGCTGAATGTACCGGTTGATGGCATCAATTGAGCATAAATTCGAGTTGATGACAATTGCATACGAAGCCATTGCTTGCTCGTATTGCCCGAGGCTCTCTTCAATTTGCGCTTGCAGATAGTAGTACAGCGGTTGAGGCTTGATTGATATGGCTTTGCCGACATCGTCCAAGGCATTGCTGAGCTTGTATCCTTTGATAGCGTCGAGCGAGCCGGCTGCCGCGTGTTTGAATCGTGCAATGGAGTAGTATGCCTCGTCGCTGTTTGCATAACGGGTGAAAGCGCCTTGAATCTCATTTGTTGCATCCTTCATCCTTCCAAGCGCCAAATAGCACTCTGCCATGCGTTCATATGAATAGGGCGAGTTTGGGAACTGCATGCGGTATAGGTTCAGGTAGCGCATGTAGGTTTCGTCATCGAACAGATGCTGCCCCATGACGATTGCTACTTGCGCGTCGTTCTCGTTATCTGGCAACTTCCTAAGGAGCTTCGCCTGCGCCGGTGCCATGTCTTGGAACATGAATGCGTTGAACGACATGTTATCGGCCATTTTGACTCCACAAACGTATGCCTCAGTGTCGTTTCCTGTTGTTTGGCAAATGCCGAATAGCTCTCCGTTCTCGTTCACTACCGGGCATCCGTTGGCTTGTGCATCGGCTTGCATTTGCAATGTTGAGTAGTGGTCTCCATCGCGTGCCGCCTCGACGAGCGTTATTTCGGCTGGGAGCAATTGGGGCGTTTTAAATGCTGTGTACATCACCACGTAGGCTTTGCCGCCTTCCTCAGGTGCAGATTGCGAAAGCGGCAAAGGGGATGTCTTGGCATCAACTTTCAGCTTTGCTATGTCATACATCTCGTCGCACCCTATGAGATACTCTACTTTGCAGTGCTTGCCGTCGGCTGTGATGGCTACTATCGAGTCTGCATTTTCTATTAACTGGCAAACGGTAATGCAAACCCCGTCGGAGGTTGTAAACACCCCGTTGCTCTCCCCAAGCATAACGCCATTGCTGTATGCCCGCAGGATGCATACAGCCTTTGAAACTTTCTTTGCCCACGAGGGGGTGTTCTGAGCCGCTGCGTAGACGAGCGGCATGAGGAACACGAGGATTATGATTGCTGCTTTCTTCATGATTCAAATGTTTTGCAATGCACGGTGGCGGAGCGCCTCGTATATGACTATTCCTGCCGCTACCGAGACGTTAAGCGATGATACTGTGCCATACTGCGGTATGCGCACGCTTTCGTGGCACAGGGCAAGGTGTTCGGCGGGGATACCTTTGTCCTCGGCTCCAACGACGATGCACAACGGCGCGGCATAATCTGCCGAAGTGTAGTCGTTGCTGCCTTTTTCTGTCGCGGCTACTATCCTGAAACCAGAGTTCCTAAGGTATTCCAAAGTCGAGCGTATGTTATGTTCTTTGCAAACGGGGATGCTCAGCAATGCTCCGGCCGAGGTCTTGACTGCATCGGCGTTTACTGTCACGCTGTTCCTCGCGGGGATGATCACTGCATCGACTCCTGCACATTCGCAGGTGCGGGCTATGGCACCGAAGTTGCGCACGTCAGTAAGCCCGTCAAGCAGCACGACAAGCGGTGTCTTGCCTTGTTCGAATAGGGTTTGCACCAAATTGCCAAGGTTGACGTATGCTATTGGCGAGAGGAATGCCACAACGCCTTGGTGGTTCTTTCTGGTTATACGGTTGAGGCGTTCGGCTGGCACGCGTTGCACGGTGATGTAGCGTCCCTTGAGCACTGCGGAAAGTTCTTTGGTCAGGTCGCTTGCCGAGTCTTTCCTTATCAATATCTTGTCAATCTCCGCTCCTGACGACACGGCCTCGATGACGGCCCTGATGCCGAAAATCATTTCTTTCTTCTCATCCATTGCTAAGCAGTTCTTTGGCATTGTTTATCGCGGCCTGCGTGACTTTGTTACCACTGAGCATGGCTGCCAACTCGTCGATGCGCTGGGCTTCATGCAAGAGGCGTATGTTTGTCGTCGCCATGCCGCCGTCGTTGTGCTTGTACACCTTGTATTGTTTCTTTCCTTTAGCCGCTATCTGCGGCAGGTGCGTGATGCTTATTACTTGCATTTGTTTCCCCATTTCGTTCATCATGTCGCCCATCTTGGCGGCTATGTCGCCTGAGACGCCTGTGTCTATCTCGTCAAATATTATCGTCGGCAACACCTTGACCTTGCATATCACCGATTTGATTGCCAACATGAGCCTTGCGAGTTCTCCGCCCGAGGCTACGTCGGAGACATTGAACATTGGCCGGTTCTTGTTAGCTGAAAAGCGCATCGTTATTTCATCTTTCCCGTCGGGAGAAAGTTCGCTTTTCTCTGCGACCTGCAATTCAAGGCGGGCATCGGGCATGCCGAGTTCACGCAACATGGAGGTTAGGTCGGCTTCTATCGTGCCGAATACCGCTGCACGGGCTTTGCTCAAGGCGGCGGCAGCATCGTTGGCATCGTGTTCTGCCTCGCGGAGCTTGGCTTCGAGCATGG
>CAZWPW010000192.1:0-3281 GCA_964635525.1 uncultured Bacteroidaceae bacterium | reverse complement strand
AAGTGATGCATCGCTATCAAATATCTTCAACAACCTCAATAGCCCGTTCAAAGGCTGCCCTTACCAAGAATGATATTCTGGACAACAACGCAGGCAAAATCTCGTTTCAAGACCCGATTTATGCCTATTGGTTGAAAACCGAGTATTTTGCAAAATGATACCTATCCAAAACCACTCCGACGGCCGGCTATCAACTAACGAACTTGCTGGTAATCAGTATATGATATTTTGCAATTTGGATGCAAAATGGACTTTTGCGTAGGTCTCATTATTGTTTCTTTGATTTTTGCAGCAACGGCTTTAGCCAATGGCGGGGGAACGGCATTGCCGATTTGCCGGTGCTGGTCTAAATCCTTGACCGAACCTGTCCTGCCTCTTATTGGCCCTTTCAAGACGTAGCTGTCAGGAAAACCATGAATGCGCATATATTCCCTTGGGGTCAAATACCTGTCTTTGACAGGATGAAAAAAAATCTCCCCGCCTCGAAGTGTGTTTGAAGGCCTTGCCATGCTCAGTCTGAGGAATTTGGTAGTATCTTTCTTTGTTAATCTTCCCCTTTGTTCTATTGGCAAATGCAACTGTGAAGATAAATTTTTACCCTCGGGCACTCCATGAATGCGTTCCCGGTCTCGTTTTGGGGTAACGTCATAATGGCTGTTTTCTGGGATAACGCTATTGTCTGTTTTCAGCACGGGTTCACTCAAATCACTAATAACATCTCCAACTGTTACGTAAGGTTGCATAGAGAAAAGGCCGCCGCACTTCTCAGGTGCTTCGTGGGTCGGGACTGGAAATTCAAAGCCGTTAGGTTTTCTTGTTGCGACCAATATGAGCCGTTCTCTAAGTTGAGGAACTCCATATTGGGCGGCCGACATCACCTTCCATTTTGGAACATAACCTAACCTCTCAAGTTTCCTTATGAATAAGCCGAATACCCCGCCATGGTTTCCACTCAAATCTTTAGCGGTCATGAGCCCTTTTACTTGTTCCATCATAATGGCTTTTGGGCGCAATGCCTCGGCGTGTCTGATTACTTGGAACAACAACATTCCGCGTTCGTCTTGCAAGGAAAGTTGCTTTCCTATCAGGGAAAACGCTTGGCAGGGAGGGCCTCCAAACAAAAGGTCTATTTGGCCTTGTAAAATATTCAAATCTTCCATGACCTCTGACGGTTCATAAGCCCGTATATCCCCTTCATATACGGTCGTATCGCGGTTTGCTCTTTTTATATTTTCACGAAGCGTCTCGCAACAGTTATGGTCCGATTCTATGCAGGCCTTTATTGCAAAGCCGGCTTGCATGACTCCAATATCCATGCCGCCTGCTCCTGAGAAGATAGAAAAAGCCGTCAATTCCGCATTCATAGATTCACAGTTGTCCTGAAGTCTCATATTGCTTTCAACAAGCATATCTTTATGTATGCTTTTCTTTCTGAAAAAGTTTCTCCCCGTCCCACACAAAGTTACAATCATTTTTCATGTAGCCGCAAGTTGAGCCTCTGCCCACGCCTTGGAATGTTGCCATGAACTTGCGTGATTAACTGGCGCGGCATAGGCCGGATAGTTGGGCAGACTGCGGCAAAGGCTTTTCCTGTTAAGGATGCTCGTCACACGTAGTTGACTTCGGGGACTATCTTCACGCCGAAACGGTTCTCTACATCGGTGGCAACTGTTGAGGCCAGAGCAATAACTTCGGCAGCGGATGCCCCTCCGAGGTTGACTAACACAAGGGCTTGTTTGTCATGCACTGCGGCACGCCCCAATGACCTGCCCTTCCATCCACACTGCTCAATGAGCCATCCAGCCGGCAATTTCACCCCGCCAGGGGCATCATAGTGGGGCATAGAGGGATAAGCGGCAAGCAACTCGGCGAACTTGGAGCGGCTGACCACGGGATTCATGAAGAAACTGCCTGCATTGCCCATAACCGCAGGGTCGGGCAGCTTGGCACGGCGCATATCAATGACAGCCTGCCTAAGAGACGAGGGTGTCAACTCGCGCCCGCCGCTGAAGAATGAGGCAAGGCCTCCGTATGACAAGTCAGGCGAAAAATCTGTCCTCAAGCGGTAGGTAACGTTCGTGACAATGTAATTGCGCTCACGCTTGAAACGGCTGTCACGATAGGCATAAAGGCACTCGGCGCAACTGAACTCGGCAAACGAGCGTGACACGGTGTCAAACACTTCGACGCTCTCTATCAAATCCTTGGCCTCAACACCGTAAGCGCCAATATTCTGAACGGCACTCGCGCCTACCTGCCCAGGGATGAGCGACAGGTTCTCAGCTCCCGTCCACCCGCGCTCAACGCACAAGGCAACGAAATCATCCCACACCATGCCCGCAGACGCACGCACACGCACGAAGCCTCCGCCTTGGCTCAGGACTTCTGTCGCGGATGAGGTTGCACGCAACAGCACCCCATCGTAGTCGCGGGTGAAAAGCAGGTTGCTTCCAGAACCAATGTGCATGAAACGCCCAAGCGGGCCTCCGCTGAAGATGGCGTGGAGGTCTGACGCTTCGTCATACTCAAGCATCAGAGCCGCCCGCACGTCGATGCCGAAAGTGTTGTAAGGTTTTAGAGATATGTCACGCCTTTCAGTCACCATAGCCTGAAAAGTTTTGCCATCCGCGCCGCATCATGCGTTAAACTCCTCATAACGCGTAAGCATCCAACCCTGCCTACCCCTGTGACGGAAATAGAGACGCACGGCATAGCCCGTGTCGATGCCCACTACAGTGGCAACCACCAAACGCTTGGGTTCGCCGTGAGTGCAATCAATCGCCGCAATGACGCCCGACGGCAATTCGGGGCGGAAGGCGCGCCACTGCTCCCGGGATATGGCGGCATCGATGTAACTCGACTCGTCGCCCGAATCATAAGTGGCGAAACTCAACTGGCGGGCGACATGAAGCATCTGGAACACGGTGTCGCTCAAAAAGCGGCAATAGAAATCCATGAACCCGCCGCCAGGAGCACCTATGCTGTCAAGGAACCACTTGCTCTCATGCCGGGCGAAATGGTAATCGAAAGCGCAGTTGCCAGAGGCGTCGGCAAGGCTCAGCCTCACCGGACTGCCTGGCACCTCGAGGTCAATACCAGACTGTTCCACGCTGTCATTGAACAAAGTGTAGAAGGTGTTTGACGCTAACAACGTGTCGTAGCGGCTTGCGGAAGCATCTGAGCAGGCAATGCCGGCAGGAAAAGACTCCCCTGAAGGGAACGCCGTGCGGCTGTGCCGGAATTGGCTGTCTGTGGCAAAGAAGTATATGAAGTCGAAAAAC